>JAUVXT010000014.1 GCA_030603465.1 Deltaproteobacteria bacterium | reverse complement strand
CATCCGGTATTGACCCGGATCAAAAGGGGTAATGCAAAGCGCCACACCCCACCCGACAAAAATACCGATCAACAGGCAATAAAGCTTCACCTGTCCCTTTCCCCAAAGATTGCTCCCCACTATCACCATCAGCGTCACGCTCCCCACCACGATGTCCTGCCAGATAACCTCGTCACCGGCAACAGGAGAACCGCAGAAGTTGGCAAAAGCCATCGGTATGATACTGACTCCTACCATCATGACCGTCATTCCCACTACAAGCGGCGGAAACAGGGAGCGTAATCTTGAAACGACCCTTGAGAGAAACATCTCAACAATACCGGCAAAAACCAGCATTCCCTGCATCAGCGGCAAACCACCCTGGATAACGGCAGTAATGGATAACGCCAGATATGAAGGCCCGCCAATGTTATGACAAATATAAACGGAACCGATCCAGCGCAGGCGCACAGCCTGGATAATGGTTCCTACCCCGGAAATTATCATGGTCAGGCTGACCATACGGATGGCCATTTCAGTCGACCCGCCGAATTCCTTGACCAACAGCACGGGAAGCATAGTGCCTAATATCAGTAACATTCCCTGCTGAAGGCTCAACATGATCAGGTGACCTGCCGGAGGCACGTCATTTTGCCCGTAAACCAGTTCAGTATCCGGTTTTTCTGATGCCACTTGTGTTACTCCTTACCGCCGCCAGGCGCTTTGGGGCGCGTCGATCACCGTACCTGCGATAACCGGTTCTCCCCCCATCGTGCAGCGTCGCGCGTAAATGATTTTCTTCTGATTGTTCATCGACAAGGGAGTGTGCGCGTACAGCACAACCTGCGCCTCGGTCTCAGTCTTTAACCTGCGTAAAAGGTACTTGAACGGATAATGCCCGACTGCGTCCTGGAATTTCAGCAAGTCGCGCTCATAGCGTTTCTTCAAAACCGGATCGATAATCGACCAACCGTTTTCACGCAACAGGAAAACGGAAGTGTTGTGGAAAAAATACGGACCGGCCGGGGAAAGCAGTTCAGCTAAAGCCGCTTCACCCCGCGTCTTCAACAGGTGATCGGCATCCGTGACGGCAATCCGCGCGAATTCCAGCTCGGCGCCGATACCGTAATGACCCCCGCCAACGTAACACTTGGTGCCGTCGGGTAAGCTCACCGCGAGATTGCATGAGGATTTCCATTCCAGAAAAAGGCCACGCGGCCGATTCCAGTAGTAATGAACCCAGCCGTGCCGGTTGAACGGATTTTTTATCTCGCGGGAAATCAGTTTATGCAGCGGTTTTCCAAGCTGATCGGTAAACTTATCCAACCGTGTGCCAACCAGCGCGAGATTCTCACCATGGTAAAGACACATGCCATCCGATGAGCGATAAACGTATAAATAGAGGCCAAACTGATTGGACTTCATCTTATCCAGAAGCGGAAAGGCTTTGTCACCCTTTTCTTCCAGCAGAGTTTTGGCCCCGGTAACAGTCTTGACGAGTTCACGCGTGACACGAAACGTGTATTGTCGATACAACTCGTCATGCGTCTTCGTCAGATAAATCAGACGCCCCGCGACAAACAACAGGAACACCAATGCCAGGAGGGGCAAGATAAATCGTTTCGCACTTTTCTGTTGTTTGGGTTTTTCCTCCGATCCATCTCTCGGTTTTTCTTCCATCCTCAATATCCTCGAAATCGCAGGCCTTCGCACACGAATGCTACCGCCGCTTGGAATAATGACAGGGTCTGATAAGAACTTCCTTTTCGTGAAGGAAGTATAAGAAAAACAGCCTTGTGTGTCAATGGAATAATGACCGCACCATCTGTTATGGAATGCCGATGATCATGGAGGGAATGTATCCGGGTACCCACCCTATCGGGAGAGCGATCCGCTTTTCGACCGTTTTATTCATCACGATGGCTTTTTCAGGCTTTACCATCTATTTCCCTTTTTCATCCTGTGGCAGATAATCCTCCCGCACCGGCGAAAACACCTCCACGGCGATTGCGTCTTCAACGATTGCAGCGCCGTGCTCGACGCCTCCCGGTATACACCAGCTATCTCCCGGCTTTACGTCGTACTCTTCCGAATCTATTGACAGGCGGATTCTGCCCTTTACGAGGTACCCGGTCTGTTCGTGGGGATGGGTGTGCAACGGCAGGATGCTCCCCTTTTTCAGGAGAAATTCCGCCATCAGTGTCTTCTCACCATATACCAGTGTCTTTTGTTCGATTCCCGGGATGGGAAGATTATAACCACCATCATCATGTTTTCGAAACATGCACGTCTCCTTATGGAATGTGGTGAATGTGGGGACACTTCCCATATTAATTCAACAAAAATATTCTCGGTAAAATCAGGGAAGTGTCCCTCTATTTCCTAATCGTATTTTGCCCGGGTCACTTCATCAGCCATGGTCGGCGCGATAATGGGCTTCCATGCCGGGTCTTCCCATGTTTCCAGATGTGTGTGCATATCAAGGTACTTTTTCGGTATGGGGTGCGTGCCTACGACGACCTTTACGCCAAAGCGTTCTTCAAGAAAGGCCTTGAATGTGTCGATATGGGGACAGGGGGGATAACCAACGACCAGGCCGGTGGCTAGATGAATAACCTCCGCACCATTTTTAACCATCTCTTCACCCGCATATTCTATATTACCGCCGGGGCAACCATCGCACGTTGTATAACCAACCAACTCGACTTCGGTATCCGTGTAAATGCTGAAGGCTCCTTCTCTGTTCTTTATCGCCCGAAGACATTTTCCACCCGCGCAGCGTCGGTAACGATCGCAGATAACTATGCCAATCTTTGTCTTTGAATCCATTGCATCTCCTTTCAATTCTTATTTGGTATCCCTCTCCTATTTCCCTTCGGGAATTCTTATACCGAGAGATTTTATTTTTCGAAAGAGTGTGCTTTTGTGGATGCCGAGGTCTCCCGCTGTCTTCAATCGATTCCAGTTATTCCTGCGAAGGGCATTGGTCAGAAAGATTGCCTCCATGTCCTTCAGTGTCGACATATCGGAATGCGGGGGATGTTCCATGGCGCCTGGTTTGAAAACCGGCTCGGGGAGATGTTCTTTTTGAATCATCTTCGATTTGCACAGGATAAAGGAGCGTTCAATAATGTTCTTCAATTCTCTGATATTGCCGGGATAATCATAGGCCATGAGGCACGCAAGAGCTTCATCGGTCATGTCGTCAATCATTCTATTCTGGATGGTATTATAGGACCTGATAAAATGGTCGACGAGCAGGGGAATGTCCTCTTTTCTTTCACGCATGGGGGGCAGTTCCAGACGCATGACATTAATCCTGTAATAGAGATCCTCCCTGAAGGTCCCTTCTTTCATCAATTCGTCTAATTTTTTATTTGTGGCCACTACTACACGAACATCGGTTTCGACACTTTCAATTGCTCCGAGGGGTTCATATGTCTTTTCCTGGAGAACGCGCAGCAGGCGAACCTGAAGGGCCGGCGATATATCGCCGATTTCGTCCAGAAATACGGTGCCCCTGTGGGCGAGTTTAAAGCGCCCCGGTTTATCCCGTTTCGCATCGGTAAATGCCCCCGCCTTATAGCCGAAGAGCTCCGATTCCAATAATGTGTCGGGCATGGCCCCGCAGTTTACCACAACAAAGGGTTTGTTTTTTCGCGGGCTCAAATTATGAATCGCCCTGGCAAAGAGTTCTTTCCCCGTTCCGCTCTCTCCTTCAATGAGAACGGTGCTCAAGCTGTTCGCCACGTCGGGAAGGATACGGAAAAGCTGATGCATCTTGTGATTTTTGGATATGATATCCTCATAGGTGTAGCCCTGCTCGATCTCCTTTCGGAGCTTTTCTACAAGGCTCATATCCCTGAAAGTTTCAACGCCGCCGATTACCGTTCCCTTTTCGTCTTTCAGGATGGCCGTGGAGATGCTGATGGGAATATGTTCACCGGAAGCATTTACGATATACACAGTTTTGCTGACAACCGGTTTTCCCGTATCCATGGTATATCGCAGTGAACACTTACCTTCGCAGATATCTGCCTTTAATACATCCTTGCATTTCTGCCCGATCGCATCTTCTCTGGCAACACCTGTAATCTTTTCGGCCGCTTTATTGAAAGATGTTATGTTCCACTGGTGATCGACGGTAAAGACACCGTCGGTAATGGAATCAAGGATAACATCCCTTTCTTTGATCATAACCATGTGTATGTATCTCTTTCGATATTTTTTATCGAATATAAAGGTTTATATGGTTTTGTCAACAAATCTATACAAATTTTTTGTAGATGGTGCTCGCGATGGGTGGCATTCAGATCGATGCAGATAAAAGGGGTGGGGACCTCATACCGTGCAGTTTTACCCTTTTTTACATTTCATCGGGCCACTCTATAAAGGGACCTTTTATGTCCACCATGGCGTTTACAATAAGATCGGCCAGTCCCGTATAGGCGATGCCGGTCTTCTCCCATGCGTCATAATACTCAAAAATGTCCCGTATCGACCCCTTGCAATTGGAACAGGGAGCGCAGACCATTTTTCTGATATCGGGATCGATGACATCCTGAAAAGTCTCGAGTATCTGCTTGAACTTCATACGACCAGACACGGTGATCCGCCAATCGGGCATATTGAGTGACGACATAATGGCGAATCCGCTCCCGCCGCCGCAACAGTAATTCGTGACACCCTGCTGGGACATCTCTCTGAATTGGGGCGCAATCTTCCTGAGTATCTTCCTCTGAGGTTCCACAATTCCCATCAAGCGCACCATATTGCAGGGGTCGTGAAGGGTGACGGGGAAATTATTTTTTTGAGGATCCAGCTTTATTTTTTCATTGACCACAATATCCGCGAGGAGCGGGAGACAGCTTTCTCTAGGTATATTCAGATCCTCGTTTAGAACACGATCGGCTATCACCATAAGCGCCTTGTGGGCATGGCCGCATTCACCGACGACAATTTTTTTCACCCCCAGCTCCTTCGCTGCCTTCACATGCTGCACGGCAACGCGGGCAAGCTGGGCATCGTCGTACCAGACACCGTAATTGACGCCGTCATAGCCCGCAATTTCACTGGAAAACGTCCAGTTTAACCCCGCCTCCTCAAAAATGATGGCGAAGGCGCCCGGATTTTCGGGCCACGACAAAAACTCGCCTGCGTTGTGGATGAGAAGGATATCGGCCCCTTTCTTGTCGATGGGTATCTTAATTTTCTTTCCCGTCTTCTCTTCGATCTCCTCTTCAATAAATTCTATAATATCCGTGAAGGCCTGTTTGATCATGCCCGTCGAAGATCCCTTTTCAAGCTGCTGAACCGATCCCTTTTCGTGCAGTTCTTCGGGGGCAATTCCCATCTCCTGGCTGAAAAGCTTTCTCAATTCATGGGTAATGAGGGCATTGTCCACACCTATGGGACAGGTTTGAGTGCATCGGCGACATACGGTGCATCGATAGGAAAGTTCCGCCAGACGGGCGATGGTCTTCCAGTTCAGATCGATTTCGTTTCCCGTAAATTTCGCGAAGGCCCTGCCTCCCCGTTTGAGATATTTGTTGACAATCCTGCGGAGTACCTCCGATCTGTAGGTGGGGCGGTAGATCTCCTTCTTTCCGCTTGAGATATAGACGGGGCAAGCATCGTTGCATGTCTGGCATTTGGCGCAATATTCGAGACTCATCAACAGGGGCATGAGAAATGTCCAGTTATTCTCTTTGGAGAGGAGTTTTTTTAACCCCCCGAGAAACTGCCGCACCAATTGCTCCTCTTCCTCCTTTGTCTCCGGTTTGGGGAGCTTCAACGCCAGGAATCCATCCAGATCGGATTCATATTTCTCCTTCTGCTCGTCCGTCAATTTTTTCAGGGGAGGCTGGGCATCGGGCGTATCATAAGGATACGGCAGGGGCATGAGATCTTCCGGTTTTATATCCGCCATTTGAATTGATGGATCACTTATATTTTCCACTGTGATATTATTTTTCTTCATTGCCAACCCCCCTGGACGCCGTTTCACTCCACGTTCCGCCGGCATGCATATGAGGCGCAGACCAGGTTTGCTTATAGTTAAGAACTTTCGCCACACGCGACTCGACGGCGCCCCCTCTGACATTGGGATCGTCTTCAAACAATACTTTGTCCCATAGAAAATATTTCATGACAAAATGGCTCATGTGGGTAAAGGGCAGATAGATTATAAAAAGTGAAAAAAGTGTTATATGGAGTGTGATGCCCGGTCCCAGAGGGCCCGCATCACTGAATGTTATCAGAGACTTAATGTATCCCCGCGTCGTCAGAAAATGGGGATCGGGGAAAAGCCATACGATAAAACCACTGACAACAACGGCCAGGATAAATATAAGATTAAAATAATCGATGGGAGCAGTGTATCCTTGCAGCTCTTCCGCCGTTGCTCTTCGAATGATCAACCCGACACAACCGACTGCCGCCAGAACAAATCCGACAACTCCAAGCACGGTGGCAAGACCTTGCAGGAAAAGGATAAAGCCATTTTCATTTGAAAGTCCCAGTGCCAAAAGAAGGGCTGCCAGGAAAAGAAGAACAAGCCACCCGATCACCATGTAAAGACCGAAGTGCAGCGGAAAGGACAGGTGCCACATCTTTCTATTATTGTGATAGAGCACCCTGACAAAGAGGATCTCTATAAACAAAAATTTAACGAAGTTGAGAAAATTCTTTTCTCTGGGTCTCTTCCACCAGTCAACTTCTTCAAAATAGGACCCGCCATAACTGAAGGCCTTCTCGTGGGGAATGGGATAGAGCTCCCACCTGAGATGTATCGGCAAGGCATAGATTTTTATCACCTTTGACGCAATACCGACAGCAAAAATCACAAAGGTCAAATAAGATAAAATTTGGACCCAAGAGATACCGCACATTCTACAATTCCTCCTATTTCTAACATCTGTGAATGTATTGTTTTATGGAAAAGTTACCCGGGATGTAGGGCCCTTTATTCAGTCAAAAAGAGAAGACTATCAATGCACCAGGCTCCCCCGACAATTTTTCCTATCACTACATAAAGTGGAATAAATTAACTGATATTTATAAGCTATAGTTATCCTCTAGGTCAAGACGAAAATTAACGGACGGACGGGCAGGCAACAACCATGCAAAAGGCATGGGCGCGATGGGCCAGGGATCTCATCACCATGATTAACCCGAAGTTTGCGTAAGAATAGCTTCTACCTTATTGAGCAACTCCTCGGGTGAAATAGGTTTTTCCATAAATATCTGAGGTTTGGGAAGGGTATGATAGTCACGGCTAAAGAAGTCTTTGTAGCCGCTGAATCCGGTAAGAACGATAACGGGAATATCTTTATGCGCTTCGCTTTTCTTCAACTTTCTATAAAATCCCACACCCGACTGATTGGGCATGATAATATCGAGGATAATGATATGGGGTGAAAAGTCAGCCAGTCTTCGAAAGCCTTCTTCTCCGTCTTCCGCTAACGCGGTTTGGTAACCATTATCGGACAACAGAGAATCCAAATAGGACCTTATGTCTTCCTCGTCATCCACTATCAAAACTTTTTTGGACATATCTTCCTCCTCTGCTCCCTTTTGTTCAGTCTTCGTCGGCATATATCATATCGACCTTTGCGGCATTTCTTTCACGCTTGTGACTACTCACGTCTTTGCATGCATCATAATATGGGCGATGAAAAACAGCGCGGGAGCATCCGACTTAATCCCTCAACAATTTCAGTATTTCTTCAAGTTTTCCCTTGCTTGCCGTAGCGATCTTATCTTTGACCCTGGCCTTTATCGTTTCTACATCGGATTCCGAACCATAATCAATGCCTAACTTTTCCTTTATTCTCTTTACATACTCTGAAGGCACGATCGGTTTTTCTATGTACGAATGGGAACCGACTAAAATATTTGTCTTCTTCAGCTTCAAAAAGTCCTCTTTGCCCAGATCATCATGGGCATGTGCAGTCACCACAATAAAGGGTATGTCGGACAGTTCAGGATTATTCTGCAAACATTTCAGGAGGGTTATCCCTCGCATTCTCGGCATTACCAGATCGAGGGAAATCAAATCGGGTTTGCACTCCTTTATCTTCTCCAGGGCATGCTTCCCGTTATCCGCCGTAATTGCCTCAAAGCCCGCATCTATCAGAACAGTTTTCAAAAAAATTCGTACATCCGGCTCATCATCGACAACCAAAATTTTTTTCTTTTGTCCTTTTTCCATAGAGTTGCTCCCTATCACTGAGTCTGTTGATTAATGGTCTTTTCCTCATAAATCAATAGACCCATCACTTAAGGCTGTTCATCTTCCTCTTTCGGCACGGGTAAACGGCGCCGAGACAATTCCACTCTGAAAACCGACCCCACCCCCGGCGAGGATGTAAATGATATTTTGCCCCCATGCTCCTGGACAATTTTTCTCGTTGTGAGGAGCCCTAATCCCGTACCTTGTCCTGAACCTTTGGTGGTGAAAAAATTTGTAAATATCTTTTTCTTGATGTCATAGTCCATCCCGCAACCATTGTCTTTTATCTCGTAACAAATAATGCCTTTTTTTTCAAAGAAAGAAAATACAATCTCAGGATTTTTCGTATCACTCATCAGGCAGGCATCGATCGCATTGGAAATCAAATTGGCAAGACAGGTATGAATCCCCTTCGGATCCATAGCGGCTTCTTCGACCTTTTCCTGAAACTTCGTTTTGAAATGTATCCCCGATTGCCGGGTTGCGTCTCTATAAAGATTGACTATATCCTTTGCAATGGCGCAGGGATCTATCATTTCCACCTTTGGCGTACTTCCCCGGGCAAAACCGAGAAATTCCTTCGTGAAGGACGATATTTTTTCGATGTTATTCTGAATCATATTCCAACCCTGATGGACTAAGGCGTTGTCATCCCTCTTAATGCCGGAATTAACAACATAGACTCCACCCTCCAGGCCCATAAGGATATTTTTTATGCCGTGTGAAAGACCGGCAACCGTCTGACCTACTGCGGCCAGTCGTTCTGCATCGAGGACTTCCTTTTCCAGCCGCTTTATATCACTGAGATCATGGAAAAAAATAACAGTCCCCACGATTTTGCCATTTCTTTTTTTGAGTCGAGTACCGGAGAGGATAATGGGAATTTCTTTTCCCTTGTAATCCCGTATCTTGCTCTCCTGAAGAATCACGGGACGGGATCCTTTGTTAATAGATTCAATAAAATCACGGGGGTACATTTCCTTTCCCCTTTTTTTCCCGATAACCGTTTCAAAGGGATATTTCAGTATCTTCTTGGCTGCCGGATTATAGATAGTTATTGTGTCGTCTGCATTGCTTGCAATAATGCCGTCGGTTGCATTGTGCAATACAACGTCTTGAAAATCACGGACCTCCCCTAGTTCCTTTTCCAGAAAAAAGGTCTTGGTTATATCGAGAGCCATCTCGATGACGGAGTCGACCTTGTCCCCCTTCATTGTGTGGGGACTCGCCGTCACCATATAGACAACTTTCTTTCCTTCCTTATCATATCCTTCTTGAAGGGAATTGTGCGTCTGGCCACCCTGGAAGGCAAGTCGGGCAGGACAATCTTCACAGACTTCACTCCTTTTCTTGTAGGACTCGAAGCAGTACATGTCCAGGTCTTTTCCAAAGGTCTCCCTGACGAGTTTGTTGGCAGTCAGGATCTTGAAATCCTTATCAATGACGGTAATGAAGCAGGGAACATTGTCAAGAATAGACTTGTGCTGTTCAATATCCCGTTCCCGCTCCGTAATATCGACAGACATTCCCATGACATGGGTTATCTTTTCCACGGCATCCCTGTGAGGCGTCAGGAAAATACGATAATAGCCGGGATCACCCTTTCTATCCTTCAACGACATCACGAAATTTCGCTCTTTTCCATCGGCAAATGTTTCAGCAACCTTGCATTTGCTGCACACATCTTCTATCTGCCTGAAGACCTGGAAGCATTTTTTGCCTCTCCAGGCTCCGAATGTCTTCTGAAACTTTGCATTTGCGCTGACTACCCGATAGTCCCGATCGATAATAAAAATTTTTACGGGGACTTCGTTATAGATGTCAAAGGCGGCGTCCCTATGTATAGATTTCTCTTTCATTTTTCACAATTTTGAATGGTCCAGTACTCCATCCAGAAATTTAATCAAGGCGTCTATATCAAGGGGCTTTTCGAAAAAACCCTGGGGCGCCGTGATATTGGAATCAGGAATCAGGTTTCTGAACGTTGATCCCCGAAGGCCGTAGGCATTACCAACACCGCTTATCACTGCAACCGGTATGTCTCTCAGGCATCTGTGTTCCTTGAGCTCTTTGTAGAACGAGATACCGGACTTCTTCGGCATCACAATATCCAGAAAGATAAGATCGGGCATATATTCGAGGGCCGCTTTCATGCCTGAATCAGCATCATAGGCGGCACGCGTTTCATAATTATGGTCCTCAAGGACTGTCTTGAGATACAATACAACATCAAGCTCGTCATCTATGATAAGAATTTTCTTCATGACCTGTAAACCATAACACACACAGCGCCGTGCCTGTCGTTCCGACGCCTTTTTATACCGATCATTTGGACATATCCAGGAATTTCCACAGCCAAACCAGAATAAAGAGGAACGCAATAATTACAAGGTATTCTATCCCTTTCGTTGCAAATATATCAATATATGAAAAGCCTTCCATTGTCTACCCTCCGCGGTGACTATTGCTCTATTATTGTTCCATTCCTTCTGCCGCCCATTCCGGTGGTTTGCGAAACACCGGCATCCTGTTGACAATCCACCTGAAAACCCATATCTCCGTGAATATAATGCAAAGGGTCACTACGATTTCAATCCACGTGGGAATATACCGTTCATTCAACGGGATATACCATTTATAGGCGATGAAGACATAATTGAGTCTATTGATAATAATTCCAAGCATTGTAAGGACTGCGGCGGCGCGGATGAGAAAGATATCTCTATGTCGCGACCCCTGAATAAACATGAAACAGGGGATAAGTACCAAACCTACCACCTCGGCAAGATACCAGTAGCCCATGGGAGTATCGAGCTGCGACCAGTGCCGATCGTGGATAAGTATAAGAACTTTCAGGAAAAAATAGGCAAACATTGTAACGGCACAGATCTTTCCCAGTCCCACAAGGATATCGTCGTGGGATCTGCTGTGCTCCTCGTCCAGTTGATGGCTGAAGACCCTATGGCTTATCGTTCCCTCAAATATTACCATTGAAAGTCCGGCAAATATGCTCGACACAAAAAAGAGTATGGGGATAAATTCGGTATACCAGAGGGGATGTATCTTCCATTTTGCCATCATCATCAACGCCCCCAGACCCGATTGATGAAGGGTAGAAAGGGTGATCCCAAAGATTACCGCACCCAGCGTAAGCGTTCCGAGGATTTTTCTCGCCCTTCTCAAGCCGAGCCATTCCGCAATTGCGGGAGAGAATTCAATAAGCTCCGCCAGCATATAGAGAAGAAAATGCCAGGCAACGAGAAATAACACGGCGTTTACACCGAACTTATTCCCGATTATGGGATTTGTTATGTTCCACCAGCGACCACAGTCCAGCAGAATGGCGCCCGCATAGAAAATATAGGCAAGCAAGCCGTTCAGTACAGTAGCCCTTACTATGGTGTGGTACTTTTCAACTTTCAGTATATAGACGATAAAGGTGACGACATAGGCCCCGCCTGCAAAGGCCACTCCCACCATGACATCGAATCCTATCCATATCCCCCAGGGGAAATCCTGGGAAAGATTGGTCACGGGACGGCCCAGACCATGTATGAGGCGATAGATGATGAGGACGATCCCGAGAAGGATAACCGGCGCAGAAATTACATTAAATGGCGTCAGTATCCTGTCACCCTTCGGCTTCAGCTCCTTCAGTATAAATTGCAAAAAATCTTTAAAATTCCTGATATCTTTCGTCTCCGCTTTTGCTTCCATTACGCTTGCCCTTCACTAATCTCTTTTTCTTCTCCCTTGATTGCTCGACTCATTCCCAGCATAATGACAGGCCAGAGGACAAAAACAAAGGGTACCGCATAGAGAAACCCCTTGGAATACTCGGAATATGCCGTGTTCCCGATATCCGTCCGAAAACCGAGCTGGTCAAAGGGAACGGATGAAAGATAGAGATGCGATGTCCCTCCCGCCTCCTGCTCGCCATAGATATGGGAATTGTATACGCCCGGATTTTGATAGATGCGTCTCCTCGCTTCCTCCAAAAGTTGCCGTCTCGTGCCAAAGATAAGCGCTTCCGTGGGGCAGGCTTCAACACATCCGGGAATCTTATCCTCTTGAAATCGCTCCCAGCAGAGCGTGCATTTCTGGATCTCAGGAAGGGCGCTGTTATATTCAAACTTAGGAATATCAAAAGGACATGATACCATGCATAATCGACACCCCAGGCAGTTTGTATCCCACGTGACATGTCCCGCCTTTCTCTTTTTCATAGCCTTTACAAGGCATGCGGCAACGCACGCGGCCTGGTTGCAGTGCATGCATCTTTTGGGCACATATATTTTTCCCTTTTCGGTTTCATAGCGATTGACGACCGTCCACTGTGTCTCCGTCGTTTGTCGTTCCGATGCGAACAAAGATTTGTCCGATATGTCGGGCAGGGGCAACCCGTTCACCTCCGCGCATGCAACTTCACAGTTTCGACAACCGATACAGCGCGTCGTATCAACGAGAATGCCGTAGAATTCCCCGCTTTCCGCTTTACTTCTGGCATGCGACACTCCCGGGGCCGTTAAACTTCCGGCAACTCCGGCGGCTGTCGCCCCGATCATCTGCAAAAACGATCTTCTGTCCATATCTGCTTCTACCTTTTCTAAGTAACGAAAGTACGTTCCTTTCTAAAAAATTACTCTCCTGCTTATTGACTATCCCTTTTGCCCTCTGTAACCCGCGTTTTTTGTGAAGCAACCATATCGTCCCCTTTCTCGGAGTGACAACTCGTGCAATCCACGGCATCTATACGCATTTTCTCATGACACCCCATGCACTGAAGATGATAGGAGGCAAGGAGTCTCGGTTTGCCCAGATCTTCAGGGTTAAAGTCAATTGTATGACAGCTTCTGCAGAGAGGCGGTTGGTCCGCATGTTCCGGGGAACTATAATGATGACACCCTTCGCACATCGTCAGCTCATCTTTATGAAAGGTATTCGCCAGTCTGTTATCACGGGAAATGTCGAGCAATTTCCCAATGACCATGGAATGGGGAAATTTCGATGGCTCATAACGATCTTCCAAAACGTTTATCACAATATCATCATCCGGCATGGCAGCTAAAAGATCACTCTGTCGACTCATATTTCCCGCGATGTTCGCTCGCTCCTGCGAACCGGCATGACAGGTGGAACAGCTGTTTTCGCTCATGGACGCATCTTTCATTGAGCTGTGGCACCCTGCGCATAGCGCCTCCTCCTTCATAGAGTCATGACAGCCAACACAACTCTTTAATGAAGTTTTTTTATGAAAGGCGTCGACAAGGGTCACTCCACCGCCCTCAATGCTTCCTTGCGAGGTATGACACTGGTCGCATGAATTGAGCGTTTCATGATGACAAGTTCTACATGTATTCGTGCTGTTTTCATGGATTTTATGGTTGAATGAAACACCCGGCATCGAAGCATCGTCACTGTGCATGAATATCGTCTCCGGCTGATTACGATCGGGCCGGGGGACATCCACCAATGCTTCTATGGTTCTTCTTTCCTTTTCGCCATGACATCCGATACAAGCGGTGGGACCTGTTTTCTCCCCCGCTTCTTCTTTATTCATATGACAATTCACACAGCCGGAATGGGCCGCATCCCGGAAAGAGGGCATCTCAGGATCACCAATATCCCGGTGACAATCACGACAGGATGATTCAGTTCCTTCTTGATATACAAGTTGTTTTTCCTTTTCGTTGTAGTCATGATGGCAGACACCGCATTCGTGATTCATGCCCGCTTCATGCTTGTAATGCAACAGATGATCAAAACCGGCAGGTTGCATCCACTCTTTTTCCCTTTTCGGCGCGTGACATTCTCCGCAGGCAACAGGTCCGCTACTCTTTTCTTCCGCCAGCCGTGCGTCGTGACAGCCGATGCAGCTGTCGTGGTATGAATCCATGAGGGCGCGACGCGACGTTTCAACTCTCTCCCTGGGATAGGTAAAAAGGAAATTCTTGTTGGAATCTTGCCGATGACAGGCCCCGCATCCTTCCTCTTCCAGGGCGCTCACGTGTTTATCGTGGTAAAATCGTACAGGAACCTCTTCCAATTCCTTTAATGGGGCTACATCAGAGATAACGACAGAATACTCGACAGAACGTTCGAGCTTCTTTACCCCGGAATGGAGCTCCGTTATCTCTCCGAACAACAAAATAACTCCCGCCCCTGCTACGATAAAAAGACAGGCAAACAATGTCTTTTTCATTTCCCGTTCCTTCCTCTGTTCTCAGACCTTCAGCTCTTCCGGAATTTCCATCGCATTTACCAGTATCTCACTAAAAAATTTTACATGCATCCCGAGCTTGTAGTAATTAATGATATCTTCAATACCGCTGTGGCAGTTATGGCACGGAGTAATAATCACCTTTGCCCCCGTGGCCTTGAGTTGCTCCGCCTTAACACTGTTTCCTTTCACTCTGGCAGATTTCCACGATGGGCCGCAGTTAATTACCCCACCGCCGGCACCGCAACAGTAATTATGTTCAAACCGGGGTGAGACATCCCTGAAATCCTCGCAGACAGCCCGCATAATATAGCGCAGCATCTTCCCCAATCCCCTCCCCCTCACAACATTACAGGGGTCCTGAACCGTGACGGGCCCTTCAAATTTCTTTACTATTTTTACCTTCCCATCCCGGATAAGCTCATAGTAGAACTGAATGGCGTGAATGAGAGGGACGGGGGGTTCTTTCCAGCCGAGCCCTTTCGGACCATCATAGACGGCGCCCCTGAAGGCGTGGCCGCATTCACCCATTACGATTTTTTTAACTTTCAGTTTGAATGCCGCCTCATCGTGAGTCCGTTCGATGCGCGCCCTCGATTCACAATCGCCGGAATACATGGCCATATTACTGTTATCCCAGCCGTCGAAAGAGGGCATTGTCCAATCAATGCCCGCCACATTCATAATAAAGGCGATATTCCCAAGCAACTGTGCCAGGAATTTCGGTTCCGGCCCGATCACAGAATACATAATCTCGGCGCCCTCTTTGTCGAGGGGGATACGGGCATCCTTTATCTCATCCTGGGTATCTTCCTCCTGCCACTGAAGGGTGTCGATCCATTCATCCTGTTTTACCCACATCTGGTTTGACGTTACGGCATGGCTGTTGACCGTATCCTGCAGATATTGCGGAACGACTCCCAGTAAACTGCATATGCGGCGAACGACCAACAGGAGATAGGCGATATCGATGCCAAAGGGACAGTACATGCTGCACCGTCGGCAGACATTGCATTCGGTGAAGGCTATTCTCGCGCATTCTCGTATGAATTCAGGCTCTACTTTTCCCTTCCTTCGCAGTATCTCCCAGAGGGTCTGCTTCACCTTTCCCACAGGTGAAAAGCGGGGGTCCTTGTCATGGGAGAGGCAATAATGGCATGCCTCGGCACATAATCCACAGTGAACGCAGGTCCGCATATAGACGTCTAAACGGGCGGCAGTCTCTTCGGTGAGGACCTTTGTGATAACACCCTCTATCTTTTCTGATGTAAGTTTTTTTATCTGCTCGTCCAGTCCCGGATCAACGACCGCATTCTCAGCAGGTTCACCCATTCGATATCCTCCACTACTTTAATATCACTACCAATCTTTTGAACTTCGCACGGCGCCAAATTCGGAGCCCATATAGGATCTCGTAAAAACAAAAAAGAGCATGTGGCTCAGCCGGGTAAAGGGGATGGCTGCGAGCATTACGACTCCCGACAGGATATGCAGCACAGACATCGTCTTATAGGGCAGCACATGGTGATATGCCAGGAAGCCCGTAACAAAGGGAGCTGCCGCGATAGCCAATAAGACATAGTCGGAGGGAGAAGTCACATACTTAACGACAGGGCTTGTAACCCTTCTCAACAAAAATATAAGGGATGTAATAACGACTATCAGCGTCATAACATCGGCAACTCCTTTTGGGAGGGTCCACCAGCTTATCCCCCATGCCCGGTATATCAGTATGTTGTGCGGTAGAAGAAAAATCGGGGTACAAATGAGACAGATATGGAAGGCAAAGGTAACCACCGTCATCTCCGGCTGTCTTCTCATGTTGACACCCGCAAAGGGAACAAACCAGTGAATAAGAGAACGCAGTGAAAACCTCAGGCTCATGTATGGATATACGACCTTGTCTTTCTTTGCCTGAAACAACATCGAAATGATTCGATACATACTGCCAACTATAAGAACGGCAAAAGCGATCCATACGAGAGGACCTGCAATAAATTGATACATAGTTACATCTCCATTTCTTAAACAGAACACACTCGACGGTAATATGCGCCGTCATCTATCGATCTGATAAGAAGCTTTTTCCCATCGGGACTAAAGACAGGATCCCAGCATGCCTCAAAAGGACTCCCTACCTTTCCATCTATCACAACAAAGAAATCCCCCCCCCTTTCGGCCTTGGCCGCTATTCTCGATCCATCGGGAGAAAAATGAGGGTTCCATATCATATCAAAGACTTCGTCCCAGGGTTGCCCGTCCACGGCAATGGTCCATTTCCCCTTGTTTTTTATTACTGCCGCCACCCTTGTGCCGTCGGGGCTGAAAACGGGCGGCAAGACGGCATCACTGAATGTCTCTTTCCAGGGCGAACCATTTATCGCAATGGTCCATTTCCCGAATTTCGGCGAAACAACGGCAGCTATGTCCTGGGAGTTCGGATTGTATCTCTGATGCCACAACTGATTAAAGTATTTGTCCCATATCACAGTCCCGTTGAGCGCCAAGGTCCATCCCCTTTCGGTCTGAACAGGCGCCGTCACATCCCCGTTGGCCGGATTGAAGAGCGGTTCCCAGACGCACCTGAATACCGTGTTCCACGGATTGCCGTCGACTGCGATCGTATAGTCGCGAATATCTGTCCTCACCTCCGCCGCAACGTTGCGGCTGTCGCAGCTAAATGTGACACCCCACACATTTGTGAAATTTTTGTCCCAGCGATGGCCGTCGACTGCCACGCTCCATACGCCTTCAAGAAATCCAACGGTATCTGCTCCGTCGAGTCTTTCAGTCTGCACGATGGCGGCCGTATGCTCTCCATCGGGACTTATCGCCAGGTCGCGCGCTTCGAAGAAGATATTTTCCCACCTTTTGTCGTTCACGGCTACGCCGTATTGGCCGCCGGTTTTGATATTGACGGCTATACATTCCCCGTCTCGGTTTTCTTGAAGGTTCCATACATAGTCATATTTCTCTTCCCACATCTGATCGTCCGTTGCGACGGTCCATTCATCATCATTCATTGCCAGGCATGTTAAGCGACCATCGCACCCGAATCGCAATGACCATGCCTTTTCGAAAGTGTGCGGCCAGGTTACACCGTTGACGCAGGGAGTAAAACGATCATTATCCCCTTTTATTATCGCCGATATCTTTTCTCCATCAGGACTTACTGCCAGTTCATGAATCACGGAAAATTTCTTTTTCCACTCGTCTATGTCGGCAATGTGTTTTTTCCGTGTATTCCAATCACAGTTTGTCAGTAAAGCCATTCATTGCACCTTTGCTTTTACGATAAATAAAGAAGCCTATAATATTGAAGCAATATTGGAACTAACTATGTGAATCTTGTTGAGCAATAAATATACCAGCAGGTTATAACATCCAAAAACCCATAATCATCGGTTTTATAAGGAGACTTATATTATGGATAAGGAGAAACGGAGCCGCCATATCGCATTATTGCAACTCAATGGGCATCCACCAATTTCATTATTGCGACTGTACCCTTCCCGAATTTAAGGGCAATGAATAGAAAAGAAATATTTCTTACAACTACCCGGGAAGCATAAAGAAAAAAAGGCGCAAAGACACGGAGAAAGGTTTTGATAACCTTTAGGGCTCGAAAAAATATCGGCGGTATTTTATTGTATGGGGAAAGTTACCCGGAATGTAGAACCCTTCTCGGGATAAGAAGAAAAGGTGATCGATCCGCCAAGTTCCTGAACAATCTTTCTTGTTACCATAAGACCGAGGCCGGTGCCATAGTTTCCCCTGGTTGTAAACAGCGTGTCGCTAAGCAGGCAATCCTTATACTCCTCCGGGATGCCATGTCCATTGTCAGAAACCTCAAATATTGCCAGAGGACCTTTTCGCCTGGTCCTGAGCGTTATCTTGTGAAGTTGCTTATCGAGATCGAACTCGCAGGCTTCCAGGGCATTATTCAACAGATTGCTTATAATGGTATGCAGATCTTCCGCATTCAATGTCATAGCCCCCAATTCAGGATCGAGTTCCATTGCCAGATCAATCTTTTTCATGGCGCCGGTATCATGAAAAAGCCTGTATATCTCTTTTATGACACCATTGGGGTCAATAACAGCAAGATCATGCTCCCGTTCTCTTGCGCAATAGAGGATATCCTTTACTACCACTGCAACCCTTGCAACATTTTTTTGAACGATATCCCATCCTTTCAGAGTTTTATCCAGATTTTCCTTCTCCAGCCCCGAATTGACCATGTAAATTCCACCATCGAGGCCGGTCAAAACATTTTTTACCTTGTGGGCCATGGTTGTTACCGCGGTTCCCATCATTGTCAATCCGGTCTGCAGGTGCTTTATCTGCGTTATATTCGTAGACATCTCCATGACGGCGATTATGTCTCCCCGATCATCCCGCAATGGACTGGAATAGACGATCATAAAGGCCTCTTTACCGTCGCGTGTAATAACATGTTCTTCTCCGGAATAAACCTCTCCATCCTTAAAGGTCTTGGCAACGGGGCATTCGGAACAGGGTTCGGCCCTTCTTTTGTAAGCCTTATGGCAGAGCTCACCTTCGCAATCGCCAAAATCCTTTCGAAATAACCGGTTGGTCTGTATGATGCGAAACTCACGATTTATTACAGAGATGTAACATGGAACATTTTGAAAGAGTTGGCGATAATCAGGCGCGGCCAGTTCCCATCCATTAATATTAATATCGTTCACATCTTCTCCTGAATAACTTATATCCAAGTTTAAGTAACAAGGGCTTCGATCTTTCCCAGCAACTCTTCAGATGAAAAGGGTTTTTCCATAAATTCCTCGGGCTTGGGCAGAGTAAGATGGCTGCGGCTAAAGAAATCTTTGTAGCTGCTGACTCCGGTGAGAACAATTACAGGAATATTTTTATGCGCTTCACTCTTCTTCAGTTTTCTATAAAATCCGACGCCTGTCTGGTTTGGCATAATAATGTCCAGAATAATTATATCGGGTAAACAGTCAGCCAGTTTGCGAAACCCTTCTTCGCCATCTTCGGCTAACGTGGTTTCGTATCCATTATCTGACAACAAAGAATCCAAATAGGATCTTATGTCCTCCTCGTCATCCACTATCAAGACTTTTTTTGACATTTTTCCCTCCTGGTTTATCTTTATTGCATATATTCCCCGGAGTTGCTCATCTCTTTCAGAACCCCTTCGGCCTCTTCTTTCACTTCAGAGGGTTGGTCTTTATCCCCCGCCACTTCCTCCAGTATGCGCAGTATCTCTTCATCACCTGTGCATCCGATTTTACCCAGAGCCCTTACCGCAGAAATGCGAACTTCCATTTCATCATCACGGAGACAGGGAACGAGATCATTGTATAGTTTTCTCGCCACCGGGCCGATCTGTCCCAATACCCAGGCTGCCGTGCCTCGCACATACCATACCGGATCGGATAATACTTCTGCAAGGGAAGGCGCTGCCGGGCCGGCCATCGATCCCAGATCACCAATCGTCAGGGCGGCATATTCTCTAATATCCTCATGTTCATCCTTTAGCAGCGGCACAACATTTTCTATGACAACGGCAGGTCCCAGTTTCAGGTCTTTTACGCTCTGCAGAGCAGACAGGCGAACAAACCAGGTTCTATCCTTGAGAGTTTCAATCAAAGAATCCTCTGCAACAGGGTTATCTCTTCCTATCTCGCCTAAAATGCGGGCAGCGGCGAATCGTATATGGCAGTCATCATCTCTAAGATTGTAAACCAGCCGGGCTATCGCCCTTTCCATCAATCATGCACCTCGCAAGACTTTTCCTCCTGTTTCTCGATAAGGGTCCAGTCTCCCTCATCAATACCCAATTGATCCCGTATATCGACTGCGCGCCTGTTCAGGTAATAGGAATTCGGTTTACCGGGGCCGATCATTACCACGGGTACCTTGAATTTGGAAGCAAAC
>JAUVXT010000257.1 GCA_030603465.1 Deltaproteobacteria bacterium | reverse complement strand
CTTCGCACATGCTGACAAAAGATAGAAAATAAAATCTTGTCCTTTATTCGTACCTTAATTCAGCCCTGTTGGATTCCTCGCTGCACACACTCGATGATGTGCATAACAGCACTCTGTATGAGTAGAGGAATCCCTTTCTTATACGACTATCCCGGTAACCGAATCCGCCATCATCTCTCTTTGAAATCATGGGATCTTTTGGAGAAAGCTCGGTTATAAGGGAATAATTGCGGGGACAGGTGGAACAAAAATTGTTGTCCAGTCTTATCTCACTCTTTAAGATCTTGATAAGCTCAATCTTACTACTTTTATCGGGCGCATTCCAGCTGAGTTCGATCCCTTTCCCCTCCAGGCTGACAGTGAGGTCGGAAACAGTGGCGGGATATACAACCTCGGGATAAACGGGATCACCCTTTTTGCCGCAACCTGCAATGTAAAATACAAGCGAAATTATTACCGCAACAAGAATAATACTTCCTCTGCATAACCTATTAATCTCTATTGCTTTCAATCTCCTTACTCCTTTTCGAAACCATCTCTTTTGATGTTCCTCCCGGAACGTTCTTTACGTTAACCGATTCCTCGACAGTCAGATATTTATAAACATCCTCGTCGAACCCCCCATAGAAGTTCTTGAGTTCCGCAACATCCAAAGAACTCAAATCTTTGTTTTTTTCTATACAATAGGCGACAATCTTTCCCGCTAACCGGTGGGATTCCCTGAAGGGGACACCCTTCATTACCAGATATTCGGCCATATCCGTAGCCGTTGAAAACCCCTCCAGCGCCCTCTTTCGCATCTTTTCGCAGTCAAATTTCACATTGCCTGCCATTTCAGACAATATGGAGAGAGAACTTTTAAGGGTATGAACGGTATCGAATAAAGGCTCCTTGTCCTCCTGAAGATCCCTGTTGTATGTCATGGGAAGTCCCTTCAGTATGGTCAAAATTGTTATAAGGTTCCCGTATATTCGACCGGTCTTCCCTCGTATCAGCTCGGCCACATCGGGATTTTTCTTCTGAGGCATAATGCTGCTCCCCGTGGTAAAGGAGTCGGCAATCTCAACATATCCGAATTCTTCCGTTGACCAGAGGATGAGGTCCTCACAAAACCTGCTCATGTGCATAATAGTAAGTCCCGCGTCGAATACAAACTCTGCGATAAAGTCCCTGTCTGATACGGCATCCATGCTGTTCTTCGTTATAACGGGGAAATCCAATAGTTGGGCCACATATTTTCTGTCAATGGGAAGTCCCGTCCCGGCAAGCGCTCCCGACCCCAGAGGCATAACATTTATTCTCTTCAGGCATTCGCCGAATCTCTCACTGTCCCTTTTAAACATCTCCCAATAGGCGAGGAGGTAATGCGACAGAAGTACCGGTTGTGCCTTCTGGAGGTGTGTATATCCCGGCATTATTGTTTCCATATGTTCCTTTGCCAGCTTATGGAGGGCCTCCTGAAGTATTCCGATCAGCCCCATGACATCTTTTACTTCATCCCTGAGGTACATCCTGATGTCGAGCGCCACCTGGTCATTCCTGCTTCTGCCTGTGTGCAGCTTGCCTCCCGCCTCTCCCACACGATCGATGAGAAAACTTTCAACGGCCATATGTATATCCTCGAGTGCGCAGTCGAGGTCCAGCTTCCCCTTCTCCATATCATTGAGAATATCCCCGAGGCCTGTTAATATCTTTTTTTCATCTTCGTCAGAGATAATCCCCTGTTTCGCGAGCATTCTGCAGTGTGCGATGCTCCCCTCTATATCGTAGCGGTACAGTTGCCTGTCGAAATCTATGGAGGCGGTAAATCTCTCCACATTCTTGTCCGTAGGTTCAGCAAACCGCCCATCCCAGGGTTTTTTTGTTTTTGTCATAGTTTTAATTTCCAAGTCTTCAGCGATTTTTTAACAAGGCGCCGATTCTCATTCTCAGCGCATTAAGTTTTATAAACCCCGTGGCATCATTTTGTTCATATACCTCATCCACTTCAAAAGTCGCAAAGTCTTCGCTGTACAATGAATTGGGTGACTTGCGTCCCGCCACAATGCAATTCCCCTTGTAAAGTTTGAGACGAACGGTTCCCGTTACGTTTTTCTGTGTCTCGTCGATCAGCTTTTGTATTACCTCCATCTCCGGAGAATACCAGAAACCATTATAGACCAGCTTGGCATACTCGGGAATCATGGAATCCCTTATAAACATTACTTCCCGGTCCATGGTGATAGATTCCAGAGCGCGATGGGCAGACCATAGAACAGTCCCGCCGGGTGTTTCATATATTCCTCTGGATTTCATGCCGACAAATCTATTCTCAACCATATCCACTCTGCCTATCCCGTTTTCTCCCGCAAGCTGATTCAGATAATCGAGAAGCTGTGCCGGTGACATTTTCTCTCCGTTTACAGCCACGGGATTCCCCCCTTCAAATGCGATCTCCACGTATGTCGCTTTATCGGGCGCATCTTCGGGAGATACCGACAATACGAACATGTCTTCCGGGGGTTCCGCCCATGGATCTTCCAGTATCCCCCCTTCGTGTGAAATATGAAGAAGGTTTCTGTCTTCACTGTAGGGCTTTTTTTTCGTCAGAGTAATCGGAATATTGTGTTTATTGGCATAATCTATCATCAGTTCCCGTGAATTTAGTGTCCATTTATCATCCCTCCAGGGAGATAGGATTTTTATGCCGGGTTCAAGGGCCATATAGGTCATCTCAAATCTTACCTGGTCATTTCCTTTTCCCGTAGCCCCGTGACAGACGGAATCAGCCCCCTCCGCCCGTGCAATCTCGATCTGTTTTTTCGCGATAAGGGGCCTTGCAAGGGCCGTCCCTAAAAGGTAACTGCCTTCATATATTGCGTTTGCCCTCAGGGCGGGAAAAACAAAGTCCCGCACAAATTCTTCCTTCAGGTCTTCTATATATATCTTGCTTGCTCCCGTATTCAGGGCTTTTTCTTCCAACCCCTCCAACTCTTCTTTTTGTCCAAGATCCGCCGCAAAGGCAATCACCTCGCAATCGTATATCTCTTTCAACCATCTGAGAATTACCGATGTATCCAATCCTCCGGAATAGGCCAGAACAACTTTATTTACACTATCCTTCATACCTCTCTCCTCCCATGAAAATATCAAGAATCGCCTTCTGGAGATGGAGACGATTTTCCGCCTGGTCAATAACTACAGAATTCGGGCCATCTATGACATCATCCGTTATTGATTCTCCACGGTGGGCCGGCAGGCAATGCATCACAATGACATCATCCTTTGCATGACCAACCAGCCGATCATTTACCTGATAATCCTTAAATATGGCCACTCTCTCTTCTCTCTCCGATTCCTGCCCCATACTTGTCCATGCATCCGTGTATATTACATCCGCATCTTCAACCGCCTCATAGGGAGAACGATATACATGTACGCCGGACTTCGATTCTTTCCTTCCCCGTTTCAGGATTACCGCATCGGGATCATATCCTTCGGGACACGCCAAGGCCAGTTCAAATGATAGTCTGGTCGCCGCATTGATCCAGGAATTTGCTATATTATTTCCATCACCCACGTAGGCAATCTTCAGCCCTTCGTATCTTCCCTTCTTCTCGCTAATTGTAAAGAGATCCGCCAATATCTGACAGGGGTGCAATAGATCGGTCAAGCCGTTTATCACCGGAATAGCAGCATATCGGGCAAATTCCTCAACCAGATCCTGTGAAAAAGTTCTTATAATCACGCCATTCAGATAGCGCGAAACCACCCTGGCGGTATCGG
>JAUVXT010000038.1 GCA_030603465.1 Deltaproteobacteria bacterium | reverse complement strand
CTGATGACATATATAATGAAGGTCATAATGCTCCAATCGATAGATACACATTGGAAGGAACACCTGCTTGCTATGGATCACCTGAAGGAGGGCATCGGCCTTCGGGGGTACGGGCAGAAAGATCCGATACGGGAATACCAGAAAGAGGGCTACGACATGTTTATGGATATGGTCTATCGGGTCAAGGAGGATACGCTGGAAAAACTATGTATGGTTCAAATACAGAGGGAGGAGGAGGTGCAGGAAATTGAGGAGCGCCAGCAAAAGGATTATGTTATGAGCAGGGGGGACGCGGGAGGCGCTGCCAAGACTGTGAAGAGGGATGGGGAAAAGGTTGGAAGGAACGCTCCCTGCCCCTGTGGAAGCGGAAAGAAGTATAAGAGGTGTTGCGGGAGATAATGGGAAAGATGACAGACAAAAAATCAATCCGGGTACCGGGTTTCCTTGCAAACGGAATATCTGCGGGTATAAAAGAAAATGGTAAGAGGGATCTTTCGCTCATATATTCGGAGGTTCCCGCCAGGGTTGCCGGTGTCTTTACAACGAACCGTTTCAAGGCCGCCCCCGTACTTGTGGATGAAGAGCGAATAAAGGGTGGCACCGCGCAGGCCATAATAATTAACAGCGGAAATGCCAATGCCGTGACGGGGGAAAAGGGATACGAAGACGCAACAAGAATGGCACGGGCTGCATCAGAAAGTTTGGGTATAGAAGAAAGGCTTGTACTGGTGGCATCCACCGGCATTATAGGTGAAAGATTTCCCATAAAAAAAATTGTCAGGAATGTGAAGAGGCTTATTGAAGGATTAAGCGCGGACGGGGTACCCGAGGCCGAAGAGGGGATCATGACTACCGATAAATTCCCCAAGATAGAGCGCAGGAAGTGTTCCATTGAGGGAAAGGAAATAACCATATGCGGAATAGCCAAAGGGGCCGGCATGATAGAGCCTGACATGGCTACGATGCTCTCATTTATTATGACCGATGCGGAAATTGGTCATGAGTGCCTGGACGGCATATTCAGGGAGGTAATAGCCAAAAGTTTTAATGCAATAACTGTTGATGGGTGCATGAGCACAAATGATACAGTTATAATCCTGGCCAACGGAATCGCAGGAAATAGACCGATTGAACAGTCATCAAAAGATGTTGCGATGTTCAGAGATACGCTGTCCGATGTCATGGTTCCCTTAGCCAAATCCATAGTGCGGGATGGAGAAGGGGCCACAAAACTTATAGAAATCGTTGTTGAAAGAGCGCGAAAAGTTGAGGAGGCAAAAGAGTTGGCATACGCGGTGGCCAACTCCAACCTTGTAAAGACGGCATTTTTCGGAGAGGACCCCAACTGGGGAAGAATAATGTCTGCAATCGGGTCCAGAGGTATTCCATTTTCCATCGATTCTGTGGAACTCTATTTCGATGATGTTCTCCTCTTCATGAATGGCGAGGGAAGAAAGGATGTTGGAGACAGGCTTTCGGCAATAATGAAGAAAGACACTATCAGGGTTGTCATAAGAGTTGGAATGGGGGAGGAATCCTTTCAATTGTACACATCGGACCTTTCATATGATTATATTAAATGCAATGCCTTATATCACAGTTAGTTTTTTGCCTTGATTATTTGGCACCTATGTGGTAAGTCGCAACGTCTTCTATGACAAGTACACACACCCTTTGATTGTTGTGATGTTGCTCCTTCGGAAGTTTCTCAACAAGACGATAAGGGTGGAGGAAAAAACAATGGAAAGGAATTATTTATGCCAAAAGTTACAATGAAAGAATTGCTCGAGTCAGGCGTTCACTTTGGACACCAGACAAACCGATGGAATCCAAAGATGAAACCCTACATCTATACTTCGAGAAATGGGATCTATATTATAGACCTTCAGCAGACGGTGGGGTTATTTGATGCCGCATACAAATTTGTTGTCGATATGGTGGCCTCGGGGAAAGAACTCCTCTTTGTGGGGACTAAAAAGCAGGCACAGGAATCTATCAAGACTGAAGCCGAAAGGTGTGCCATGCCTTATGTCAACCAGAGATGGCTTGGTGGCATGTTAACCAACTTCACAACAATAAAGAAAAGTATCGACAGGTTAAATACCCTTGATGATATGTTCGAAGATGATAGTATAAACGCCTTTACAAAGAAGGAGACCTTGGGACTACAGAGAGAACGGGAGAAACTGCAGAAGGTCCTGGGAGGTATAAGGGATATGAAAGATCTTCCAGGGGGCATATTCATAGTTGATCCCAGGAAGGAGCTTATCTCTGTCAAAGAGGGAAAAAAATTGGGTATTCCTATTATAGCGGTTGTGGACACGAATTGCGATCCCGATGACATAGATTACATTGTTCCTGGAAATGACGATGCAATAAGAGCCATAAAGTTGTTTTCCTTGAAAATGGCGGATTCTGTCATCGAGGGGAAGAAAAGGTTCGAGGAATTGATACAGGCTGAGAGTGATAAAGAAGAGAAAGAGGAACCAGAAACGGAAACAAAGGCAGAAGATGTAGAGATCGATGTAGATATCCCGGAGACCGAGGAAGCAACTGAAGGCGATACGGAAAATATTGAGAGCCAGGGAAGCGAGGAGGAGAAATAAATTGAGCATTACAGCATCTATGGTAAAGGAACTGAGAGACGAGACCGATGCCGGTATGATGGATTGCAAGGAGGCGCTTGCCGCTTCTGACGGAGATTCTAAAAAGGCAGTTGAATATTTGAGAAAAAAGGGACTGTCTGCCGCTACAAAGAGGTCTTCCAGGGCAGCGAAAGAAGGGGTGGTTACCTCTTATATCCACATGGCGGGGAAGATTGGTGTTATGGTGGAAGTAAACTGTGAGACCGATTTTGTAGCAAAGACGGATGATTTTCAGACGATGGCAAAGGATATAGCCATGCAAATTGCCGCTCTGAATCCAACATATATAAAATCGGAGGATATTTCCGATGATGTATTGGATGGGGAGCGAGAGATATACCGGAGCCAGGCCCTGGCCGAGGGAAAACCTGAGAAGATAGTAGACAGGATAATAGAGGGCAAGCTTAAAAAATACTATGAAGATGTGTGTCTCTTAGATCAGAAGTTTGTAAAAGATACGGATGTTACAGTTGGGACCCTTGTTAATAATATGATTGCCAAGACTGGCGAGAATATTATCGTAAGGAGATTTGCCAGGTTTCAGCTTGGTGAAGATGTCTAATAAATCCCGGTTCTTCATCGAAAACGGAAGTTTGTTTTATGGATAAGCCATTCTATAAGAGGGTTATTTTAAAACTGAGCGGTGAGGCGCTTTTAGGGAAGAGTTCCTTCGGCATTGACACCGATATCCTGACTGCAATAGCAGTGGAGGTCAGGGAAATTGCCGATCTTGGAGTCCATCTGGGAATTGTTATAGGCGGCGGGAATTTTTTCCGCGGTGTTCAGGCAAGCAGCGAAGGTATGGAAAGGACTTCCGCCGATTATATCGGGATGCTTGCCACTGTGATGAACGGTCTTGCAATTCAAAATGCCCTTGAAGGGTGTGGAATTCCAGCAAGAATTCAGTCTGCCATCGGAGTTAATGAGGTGACCGAGCCCTTCGTGACGAGGGTCGCCCTGGAGCATCTGGAAAAGGGAAGGGTGGTAATATTTGTTGGAGGAACGGGAAATCCCTTTTTTACCACCGATACGGCGGCATGCCTCCGGGCACTGGAGGTCCAGGCAGATGTAATCCTTAAAGCCACCAAGGTTGACGGCGTCTATGACAAAGACCCGATAAAACACGGTGACGCGCGATTCTTCGAACATATCAGCTATACCGAAGTTATGACCAGGGATCTGAAGGTGATGGATTCTACAGCCGTTTCTATGTGCAGGGACAATAATCTGCCTATCGTTGTTTTTAATCTATCCAAGAAAGGAAACATCAAAGACGTTGTTCTGGGAAAGCCTGTCGGGACAATTGTGGGAGTAGCGAGATGAAGAATTTGATTTTTGAGGAGATGAAGGAGGCTATGGAAAAGCAGACTGGTTTCCTGGAAAGATCCTTTAATAAGGTCAGGACAGGGAGGGCATCCATCTCCCTCCTCGATGGGATAAAGGTTGACTATTACGGTGCGATGACACCCCTCAATCAGGTTGCAACGCTCTCCGTTCCTGAGAGCCAGCAGATTTTGATTTCTCCCTGGGACAAGAGCGCGACGGGCAATATCGAAAAGGCCATACAGAAATCCGAACTCGGACTGGTTCCAACAAGCGATGGGAAAGTGATACGAATAAATATGCCGCCCCTCACTGAAGAGAGACGCAAGGAACTGGTAAAGGTTGTTAAAAAAATGGCGGAAGAGAGCAAAATCCAGTTGAGGAATTCAAGAAGAGATGCAAACAACAGTCTCAAAGAACTGGAGAAAACCAATGATATTTCCAGTGACAATTTTCATGATTATCAGGATGAAGTACAAAAGATCACTGATGAATATATAAAAAAGGCGGATAAAATCCTTGCGGCCAAAGAAGAGGAGATCATGGAGATATAGTTAAGATGTGATCGAAAAACGCGTTCAAGGGAACCTCTCGGGTTCCCTTTTTTTATAATATAGGCTTTAAATGACTTGTTGCCCAATGTACTTGGAAGTCGATTTACTCACACAGAAAGCATTCTGGAGACGCCGGCGCGCGTTGTTGAACACAAAGATGTCTTGAAACTGCAAGTATGCTATGATACTTATCCTTAATTAGTATAAAAGGTGTAAGAGATAACAATGGAACGAATTGACGAAACAAGGCTTCCCAACCACATAGCTATTATAATGGACGGAAACGGCAGGTGGGCCAGAAAAAATGCTCTCAGAAGGCTGGCAGGACACAGAAAGGGCGCCGATTCGGTTCGCAACGTGGTAAGATCCTGTCGAAGACTGGGCATTAAGTTTCTTACATTATACGCCTTTTCAGTCGAGAACTGGCAGAGGCCTGAAGCCGAGGTGTCTGCGTTGATGTCACTTCTTGAAGATTACCTCCGGTCGGAATTACAGGAAATGAATGATAAAGATATCAGACTTATGACGATAGGCGATGTGGATAGATTCCCCGGAAAAACGAGGAAGGTCCTTCTCAATACGGTTGAGAAGACATCAAAAAATAGCGGAATGATCTTAACCCTTGCGCTGAGTTATGGTGGAAGGGACGAGATTGTTGAGAGTGTGAAAAAGGTAGTGAGGGATATTAAAGAGGGCCGGATAAAAGAGAGTGATATTACCAGGGAGAATTTTTCAAATTACCTCTATACGTCCGATATTCCCGATCCCGATCTGCTTATCAGAACCAGCGGGGAATACAGGGTCAGTAATTTCCTCTTGTGGCAGTTGGCCTATGCGGAGCTTTATTTTACCGATATACTGTGGCCCGATTTTTCCGAGGAGAGCCTCTTCGATGCCGTAGCTGACTATCAGAAGAGGGAAAGAAGATTCGGCTTGATCAGCGATCAGTTGTCCGTGGATTAAATTATGGATTCTCATGTAAAAAGATGGATCACGGGGGTTGTGGCAGTTCCCCTGGTTATTTTACTTGTGTTAGGGCCACAGTACGTTTTTTCCATATTTATTGCGATTCTGATTCTCGGCGCTGTCTACGAATATAACGGTATGGTCTTTAAAAAGGGATTTTCCCCGGAAAAGGCGGAGGGATTGGTAATTGGCATGCTGATACCGCTGGGTGCCTTTCTTGGTGGACTTGAGCTAATGTTTGCCGTTGTGACCTTTTCCCTTATAGCGGTATTTCTCGTATTTCTTTATCAATTGAAGGAGAGTGTCTTTGATTTCACGCCGTTAATCAAGGTAATCTTTGGTTTTATGTATATACCCGTCACCATTTCATACATTATCCTCACACGCTCTCTTGAAAATGGCGCCTTGTGGGTCTTCTTCCTCATAGTAATTGCATTTTCCAGCGATACATTCGCCTTTTACGCGGGGCGAACCTGGGGAAAGAGGAAATTGATGGAGGCGGTAAGTGCGGGGAAAACGGTGGAGGGGGCAATCGGTTCCATTGTCGGCAGCATCCTGGGATGTCTTATTTTCAGGAGTTTGTTCTTTGAAGAACTACCCATTTCTCACACTATTATTGTTGCTATTATGGGGAATATCCTCGGGCAGCTGGGGGATCTCTGTGAATCTGCCGTTAAAAGGGTATCCATGGTGAAGGACTCCGGCATTCTTGTCCCGGGACACGGTGGGGTTCTGGATCGCCTGGACTCTTTTACTTTTATCATTCCTTTCGTATATTACTATAATATTCTTGTGATAAAATGAAAAATATTTCTCTGCTGGGCTCAACGGGTTCCATAGGAACCGGTACATTAGATGTAATCGAAAAGAATTCCGAAAGATTTAAAGTCATAGCCCTGTCGGCGGGTCGAAATGTAGGACTTCTGAAAAGACAGATCGAGCGCTTTAAACCACGGGTTGCGGCAGTTATCGATAGGGATCATGCCGATAAATTGAAAGACGAATTGGGGAATTCGTCGGGGACGGAGATACTGTCGGGCATGGATGGGTACAGAGAGATTGCGTCTTTGGATAGTGTGGATATGGTGGTCTCCGCCATAGTGGGGGCAGCGGGGCTGCTCCCTACAATAGCGGCGGTTGAAGCGGGGAAAGATGTCGCTCTTGCCAACAAGGAGACGATGGTAATGGCGGGGTCTATCGTCGTGGAGAAGGCGGCATCACGTGGCGTGAGAATCCTTCCCGTAGACAGCGAGCATAGCGCAATCTTTCAATGTCTCGCCGGTCATAATAGAAGTGATGTAAAGAGAATTATACTCACGGCATCGGGCGGCCCCTTTCGTGAAACACCGAAGGAAAAATTAAGGGGTGTTACGCTGGAAGATGCGCTCAGGCACCCGAATTGGGAAATGGGCAAGAAGATAACCATAGATTCCGCGACTATGATGAATAAGGCCCTCGAAATAATAGAGGCCAGATGGTTATTTAATCTGGAAGTGTCCAGGATCGATGTGCTTATTCATCCTCAGAGCATAGTTCATTCTATGGTGGAGTATAAGGACGGTTCCGTCATGGCACAGCTTGGCATTCCCGACATGCGGGTTCCCATATCCTATGCGCTTTCGTATCCGGAAAGACTGAGGATGGACGAGACATTCCTGGATCTGCGAAAGGAAGGAAAACTGGAATTTTACTCTCCGGATTTCGACAAATTTCCGGCCCTGAGGCTTGCCTATGAAGCGGCCGAAAAGGGTGGATCCATGCCGGCTGTCTTGAATGCTTCGAATGAAGTGGCGGTAGATGCCTTCATAGGAGGGAAGATAGGTTTCCTGGACATTGCGGGCGTTGTTGAAGAAACGATGAATCTGCACAAGCCGGTGGAGGAAAAATCGATTCCGGCAATCATTGAGGCGGATCGATGGGGGAGAGATATGGCTGAAAAAATAATCGGGAGGATGGACAAACAATCGTGATAGGCACAAGTATAATATCTGTTATCATTCTGCTGGGAATATTGATCTTTGTCCATGAACTGGGTCACTTTCTTGTGGCAAAGCGGCTGGGGGTGGGGGTGCTTAAATTTTCCCTCGGTTTCGGTCCCAGATTGATCGGAAAGAAGATGGGAGAGACGGAATATGTCATTTCCGCCATACCCCTTGGAGGCTACGTGAAGCTCCTGGGAGAAGCGGGAGACGAGGAACTTACGCCGGAGGATGAGAGGAGATCATTTCAGAATCAATCGGTATATAAGAGGATCGCAATCGTGGTTGCAGGGCCTATCTTTAATTTTCTCCTCGCAATCATCGCTTTTTCCATCATATACACGATCGGTGTCCCCACCCTGACATCGCGGGTGGGAGGAGTCCAGGATGGCGCGGCAGCGGCTCAAGCCGGCATAAAAGAAGGTGATGTCATCCTGGCCATTGATGGTGAAGATGCACTTTACTGGTCTGACCTGGCCGAAATTATAAGAAATAGCAAGGGCAAAGATCTCAAGATAACGATAGAAAGAGACAACAAGATATCCGATCTGTACGTAAAACCGGAGGCGGTCAAGGGCACAAATATATTTGGTGAGGAGGTGGCATCCTATAAGATAGGCATCGCCTCTTCTCCTGAAACGGTAAAAGTTAGATTGAATCCCTTCAAGGCAATCATTGAAGGGGCTGAGCAGACGTGGTGGTTCACTAAATTAACCTATGTCAGTATAGCTAAGATTGTTCAACGTGTTATTTCGCCAAGTACGCTGGGCGGACCTATAATGATAGCCAAGATGTCAGGAGAATATGCCAAACAGGGAATCATTCCCTTTATATTTTTTATGTCTGTATTGAGTATAAATCTGGGTGTGTTAAATCTTCTTCCCATACCCGTTCTTGATGGCGGGCACCTTATGTTTTACCTTTTCGAAATAGTGACGGGTAAAGAAATTAACATGAAATGGAGAGAGATGGCTCAGCAGGTAGGCTTTTTTCTCCTGATTATGTTGATGGTATTTGTTTTTTATAACGACATTGTAAAACTGGTGAACGGCTCATAATGAATATCCTGGCAATCGATACCTCTACAGACTCTGCAAGTGTCGCCTTGCTCGATGACGAGAATGTACTGGTAGAATTTTGTTTTAATACAAAAAGAAGGCACGAGGAAACACTCCTGGATGCGATCGATACACTGCTTTCTCATGGAGGTGTAAAGCCATCTGAGATCGACCTTTTTGCGGTAACTGTTGGTCCCGGATCATTCACCGGCCTCAGGGTGGGTTTAAGTACAACGAAAGGTTTAGCCTTTGCAGCGAAAAGACCGATTGCAGGGGTTTCCACGCTGGCGGCCCTCGCCTTTAATATTCCCGATTGTAAAAATGCAATCTGTCCCATGCTGGATGCCAGAAGGGGTGAAATATACACAGCCATTTACAGTGTCGGGAAAGGGGGCATACCCGAGATTATCGGCGAGGAGAGGGTGACAACTCCGGAGAAGTTGCTGTGCGAGCTCAATGATGATACCATGTTTTTAGGAGATGGAGCCACACTGTATGCCGGTATGGTCAGAGAAATGTTGCCTGAAAGATCATTCTTTGCGCCCCCGTTTTTCAACTATATAAGGGCGGGGGCAGTGGGACTTATTGGATTGAAAAAGTATTTTGACGGTGATATAGTGCAGGCGGATAATCTGGTTCCCATATATCTTCGTTCCTCCTATGCGGAAACACAGGGATGAAAGACTTTTTATAGGAAAACTGGAAACTTTATGGATTATAAAAAATCACCCATTGTTCTCGATGCATTTATATTTATTATCCCCCTGGCGGTTTTCGTCGCCATTGCTATCTGGTGGGGGAGCATATACCTGACTGTCTTCTTCATACTGATTGCTCTCTTTGTGTTGTGGTTTTTTCGCAATCCCGAGAGAAGCATTCCTGGAGACCCGGGGGCAATAGTTTCTCCTGCCGACGGCAGGGTCATAAAGATAGAAGAGATTGATGAAACAGATATGCTGGAGGGCAAATTCAAGAAGATAAGCATATTTATGAATATCTTCAATGTTCATGTCAACAGGTGTCCATATCCCGGCACAATAAAGAGGATAAAGTACCGAGAGGGTAGATTTTTTTCGGCCGATCTGGACAAGGCGTCTTCGGAGAATGAAAGAAACGATGTCCTGATCGAGACCAATGAGGGGAAACAGATTCTTGTCGTTCAGATAGCCGGACTGGTCGCGCGAAGAATAGTATGCTGGGTAAAAGAAGGTGGAACCTTGAGGAGGGGCGAGCGTTTTGGTCTTATAAGATTTGGTTCGCGACTGGAGGTCTTTATGCCCATTGACACGGAAGTATTAGTGAAGGTGGGAGACAGGGTAAAGGCGGGCCATACCAAGGTGGGGAATCTAAAATGAGAAAGAAAAGAACTATTAATCAAGATAATATGAAAAAGGGGATCTATATCTTGCCAAACCTCTTTACCACGGCGAGCATGTTTTGCGGATTTTACGCGGTGATCGCTTCGATGAACGGGGATTTTGCAAAGGCTGCCGTTGCGATTATGATAGCAGCTGTTCTCGATGGCCTGGATGGAAAGATTGCCAGATTTACAAACACGACAAGTAAATTCGGGACCGAGTACGACTCACTCTCTGATCTGATATCCTTTGGAATTGCGCCCGCTATTCTCGTATACGCCTGGGCGCTTTCACCATATGGGAGATATGGCTGGCTGGCTGCATTTCTATTTGTCGCTTGCGGAGCCCTCCGGTTGGCAAGGTTTAATGTTCAAACCGAGGTTATCAGCAGCAAGGTATTTAATGGACTTCCGATTCCCGCCGCGGCAGGCGTTGTGGCAACATCTGTCTTGTTTTACTACTTTATCGGGGGAGAGGGGCATCTATATAATCCCTATATAATTATTTGTATTATAGCTCTTGCCCTTTTGATGGTAAGTAATGTTAAATATTACAGTTTCAAAGACTTGAATTTCTTTGCCAGGAAACCATTCATGACTTTTGTTTTGATTGTCGTTCTATTCATAGTCTTCGTTATAGAACCTCAGATTATGTTTTTTACCTTTGCCGTAGGTTATTGCCTTTCCGGACTTGGCTGGACACTGTACAGCCTGGTTAAGAAGAGGGCGGACAAAAGAGAGTACAAGCATAACAACGTGTAAATATTGTGATGTAAACCCGGCAATATGGGTATTAAAAATTCCGAAAATAAGTAGTTTCAATGTTATACGTGGGCAGGCCATTTCCGTAATTATGGTGGTTGTGCTCATTTGTTTATTTCGATAGGTAAAGTTTAGAAATGGAGTGATATGGCGTATGAGAAAATACAGTGTAGCAGTAGTGGGTGCCACAGGCGCCGTGGGAAATGAGTTGATAAAGATTCTTGAGGAGAGGGATTTTCCTGTGGGAAAATTAAAACTCCTTGCTTCAGCGCGTTCAATGGGGAAGGAATTGACATATAAGAATGAGGACTATCCCGTAGAGGTACTGGATGAAAATTCCTTTGAGGGTGTGGAAATAGGTCTTTTCTCAGCCGGAGGTGGTATCAGTGAGCGCTTTGCGCCCATAGCCGCCGATGCGGGCTGTGCTGTGGTGGACAATACCAGCGCCTTCAGAATGGATCCGGAAGTACCGCTCGTTGTCCCCGAGGTAAATCCTGAAGCCATCGTTTCGTATAAGACAAAGGGGATTATCGCCAATCCCAACTGTTCGACAATTCAGATGGTAGTAGCCCTCAAACCGATACACGACGCGGCAAAGATTAAGAGGATAGTCGTTTCCACCTATCAGGCTGTCTCTGGAACCGGGAAGAAGGCGATAGACGAACTTGTCGAACAGACAAAGGCGCTCCTGGCCTTAAAAGAACCCGAAATTAATGTCTATCCCCACAGGATCGCCTTTAACTGCCTGCCCCATATCGATGTGTTTTTGGAGAATGGTTACACACAAGAAGAAATGAAGATGGTGAACGAGACAAAAAAGATAATGACAGATCCATCCATTGCGGTTACGGCCACGACTGTGAGAGTTCCCGTTTTTTATGGTCATTCGGAATCTGTAAACATAGAGACGGAAAGGAAGATATCGGCGGGAGAGGTGAAAAAGTTACTGTCCCAGGCTCCCGGGGTTACTGTGGTCGATAATCCCGATCTCAGTGAATATCCCCTTGCCAGTGATGCGGCCGGGAAGAATGATACCTTTGTGGGACGAATCAGGGAGGACGAATCGATAGATAATGGGATTAACATGTGGATTGTTTCTGATAATATAAGAAAGGGTGCCGCGCTCAATACAGTACAGATAGCCGAGATTCTTATAAGGGATTATTTACAATAATTGATGAGGGTAATCGGGGGCGATAAAAGAGGCAAAACGATATATGCACCGAAGAGCCGCGATATAAGGATTACCGCGGACAGGATAAAGGAATCGTTATTTGATATACTTCCGCCGATGGATGGGATGTCCTTTCTGGATATATATGCCGGAACGGGAAATGTCGGCATAGAGGCATTGAGCAGAGGGGCAAAGAAGGTTGTCTTTATTGAAAGAGTGCCCCTCCATTTTCAGACCATCAAGAAGAATCTGGATGCCTGCGGTTTTCAATCGGGATATGTGACAATACGGGGTAATGTTGAAAAAGGAATTAAACTGCTGGAGAAGGGGGGAGAAAAATTTGATGTTATCTTTGTCGATCCTCCCTACGACAGAGATCTCATAAAAGAATCACTTTCCCTCTTGGCTGCAGCGGAACTGCTTAAAAAAACAGGTGTTATGGCTGTGGAACACTCGGTGAGAGAAGATGTGGTCGGTAACGATATGTTCACTCTTGCCGATCAGCGTCGGTACGGAGATACTGTACTCTCTTTTTTGAAAATTATGTGAACGAGGTGGAAAATGGACAAGATAGCGGTATACCCCGGATCTTTCGACCCCATAACGAACGGTCATATGGACATCATCAATAGAGGGTTGAGAATATTCGATAAGATCATCGTACTGATAGGCCACAATCCCGGCAAGAAGACTCTCTTTACTGCCGAGGAACGGATGTCCATGATAGAAACGCTTATCGAGGACAAAGAGAGGGTTACCGTCGACTGTTTTACAGGGTTGCTCGTCGATTATGTAAGAGAAAAAGAGGTAAATTGTATTATGAGGGGATTGAGGGCCATGTCCGATTTTGAATATGAATTTCAGTTGGCTCTTATTAACAGAAGGCTTGACAGGGACATTGAGACGGTCTTCCTGATGACGGGCTTTAAGTGGTTTTATATAAATTCACGAATCATCAAGGAAGCTGCCAGTTTTGGCGGGTCGGTAAAGGGACTTGTTCCCGATGTTGTCTACAATAAATTACAGGGGAAATATCCCAAACTCAGAGATATCGAGTGATATTTCGAAATATTCACCTCTTTCGTATTTCGGTTGATGATCCTTCGCATAAACATCTTTTCGCTTGTCTAAGATGCTTTTTGATAAATCTAAGGCTTGCTACAGGCGATCCCAAAACTCGCCCTTCGGGCTCAGACAGTTGGAATCGCTATTCTTCCGCTTCGCCAAGATTTATTCTCAAAACCATCTTAATGACCGCTCAAAGATATTTATGCTTGAACAACTTTATTACGAAAGAACCAAATGCTCTGAGTCAACATTCATAGTAAGGAGGAAGTAGAATGAAATTTGCTAAAAGAGTCACCAGTATAAAGCCCTCGCCCACGATTACCATTACCGTGAAGGCGAACGAATTAAAGGCGGCGGGCAGGGACATTATAGGTTTTGGCGCCGGGGAACCCGATTTTGATACGCCTGCAAATATCAAAGAAGTTGCGATTAAGGCTATCGAAGACGGTTTTACCAAATATACGGCAGCCGGCGGCACAGACGAACTGAAAGACGCAATTATAGAAAAGTTTAGAGACGATAACAATCTGACATACGACAGGTCTCAGATCGTAGTATCATGCGGTGCCAAACACACCATATACAACGTGATGCAGGCGCTCCTCGAAAAGGGAGACGAAATCATAGTCCCTGCACCCTACTGGGTTTCTTATCCGGACATGGCTATCCTCGCGGACGCTGCGCCGGTTATTCTGGAAACGAAAGAATCAAATGGGTTTAAAATTGATCCAAAAGAGCTTGAAAAGGTGAT
>JAUVXT010000209.1 GCA_030603465.1 Deltaproteobacteria bacterium | reverse complement strand
CATCCGTTGTGAAAGCAATGTTTATCAGTCGGATCCCCTGCTGAAAAAGATGTCGGTGGTTTGTGTCGCCTCATCGTAGCCGGCATAAATTTCACTGTCTGCCGTCACAATAATTGATACAACCGTTTTGATGCCGCATATGGTACCCTCCGTCAGGTGACCGCCCAGCGTGACAACCCTTTCGTTTTCAACTGTGGAGGCCGAAAAATGGGCATGTATCTCCACGCCGCCATCTCTTTTCGGCGCGATCCAGCCCACCAGCGACACCAGTTCCAGTGGTTTTTCCACTTCCAGGTATAGACGATCTTGCGAGGTCACCGGATAACTCTCGGGAAACCACTTAAGGTTTCTGAAGACCGCCTTTTTGAGTGCCCCCAGGCCTGATACGATTACACCGGCCCGTATATCCTCCAGTTTTACGGCCTCTTCTATGGCCGCCAGAAGATCGGAACCCGGCTTTACACGAAACTGCACCACTCGCTCAATATTCTGAGAGCCTATACTTTCAATCATGGTCATTGTCTCCTTACCCCTATCTGAATTATGTCAGATTCTATGCATGCGTCTTCTTCAAGAGCCATGCCATGTTCTGACCCAGGGTTTTCATGGTCTGGATACCTTCTTCATCCTTTTCCACCTCGCCCTTTTTCCGGCCAATTCCTATGTTCCAGTAACTTGAACCCGGCACGATCAGTTGATTGACTAAGAAAAAGTGATTTATCGTATCAAATGCGTGGATACTGCCGGCCCGCCTTACCGCGACGACCGCGGCGCCCACCTTATGTTTAAAGGTATGCCCGTTGGCCCGGGCAACATAACCGGAACGGTCTATGAGTGCCTTCATTTCCGTGGTGACATCGCTGAAATAGGTGGGCGATCCCAGAAGGATTCCATCGGCCTCCGACATCTTTTCTACACACTCGTTCAAGACGTCGGTATTTACCACACACCGCATATCTTTGTTCTGAAAACACTTCCGGCAGGCCATACAGCCCCTGATTTCCTTTCCCGCCAGTTGAAACAGTTCCGTTTCAATCCCCTCGTTCTGTAATTCGCTTAGGACATAATTCAAAAGAATGGCAGTATTCCCGTCTTTCCGTGCGCTACCGTTGAATGCGATGACTTTCATCTTTTCTTTCTCCTTGTTTTGTTTGTTTTTATCGGATCAGAGACCCTCTCGATGACGACTGTGGTGTGTTCTCGGACAGCCTTCTAGTGTAAAGCGAGGCGCCCTCTTCTCCCAGTTTTTTGATTTTTAGGTATCTGTAGCAATCGACGGTGTGATCATTGACCAATCCCGCCGCCTGCATGAATGCGTAGCAGATGATTGTTCCCACAAACTTAAAGCCCCTCCTCTTCAAATCTTTACTCAAGACATCCGATTCCCTTGTATTGGCAGGAATTTCAGATAAGTGGCGCCACGAATTCTGGATCGGGTTTTCATCTACAAATTGCCACAGGTAGGAGTCGAAACTTCCGAACTCTTTCTGCACATCGAGAAATAATCGCGCATTTACAATAGCCGCATTCACCTTGAGCCTGTTCCTGACGATTGCCGGATTAGAGAGCAGTTCGGCTATTTTTTCTTCCGAATATACTGCGATCTTGGCGGCGTCAAAATTGTCGAAGGCCTCCCTGTAGCCCTCCCTCTTTTTGAGGATGGTGGACCAGCTCAGCCCCGCCTGCGCCCCCTCGAGGATGAGGAATTCAAAGAGCAACCTGTCATCATGAACGGGGACGCCCCATTCCTTATCATGGTATTCCCGTTCAAGCGAACCTTTATTGGCCCATTCGCACCTTTTCATGTCCTTACCCATATAAGTGAAAAAAGTCTGACGCCTGCCACCCACTCGCACCGCCAAGGGTTCAATTTTTGCGGAGAGTGACGTTTTATTGAAGCTCCCCGCAACAAGTTGCGGGCAATCTCTGACTTTCAAGTAACTTAAATTTGCAAATGTGTTGTAGCGTTCATATTACAAAGATCTCTCGCTTCGGTCGAGATAACATAAAACTTACGAAACGAACTACTAGCCTATCTTCTGGAGAAGCTCTATAGTTACACTGTCGGGGGCCTCAATATATGCGATGCGAACGGTCGGTGTAAAATCGACGGGATCGAGGATAAATGTAACACCCTTTTTGCGCACATTGTCGCAAAATCCGTCGAAATCGCCATCAACACGGAAGGCGAAGTGATTTGTGCCCCACTGCAGGCCCTTGTTTTCGCATGGTTCCTCACCGGGCCTCCTGCCACGAATGACGATGGTGACGCCGAAAAAGGTGAGGATTAACTGTGGCGCTCCATGAATTTCAAGTCTGTCGGTAATTGTACCACCGAGCTTTTCCGCGTACCAGGCGGCTGCGGCGTGTGGGTCTTCGCTGATGAGATGGATGTGGTCAAAGACTATTCTGTTATCAGGCATAATAATATTTCTCCTTAAAAAGTTCTGTCATATTTTTTCTATTCTCTGATCGATATGCGCACCACCATATCATACATTGCCTCTTCTCCCGTCGGCTATTTTTTTAGATCGATAATTTTCTGGCGCACTTTCTGTTGAATATCAGAGATTTCATTGTTTTTGTAGGTATCGTAGGGAATCGGTGCGCCGAATACGACGCGGGCCGTTACGGGTGTGAGCTGCCATCCTCCTTTGCTTCGATATTTGTAGAGACCGCTCATTGCAAAGGGTAGAATATCGGCCCTGGCGGCCACCGCCAGATGAAAGGGCCCTTTTTTGAAGGGACCGATGTGACCGGTCAGGGTCCGGTGGCCCTCGGGCAGCATAACAATGGATGTCCCCGATTTCAGAACCCGGGCCGCCTCGTCCAGGGTCTTAATGGCCTGGCCCAGATTGCTGCGGGAGATGGGAATGTTGCCCCACCTTTTTGCCATGTAGCCCCAGAGGGGAATGGAAAAATGGTAGGCAGCCTCGATTCCCACGGCATGCATGGGTAAGGCCGCGGGTATGACAAAAAGATCGAAAAGACTTTCGTGATTGCCCATGATCAGATAGCTGCGGCGTGAATCAAACTGATCATATCCATCCGCCTTTACGCGCAGTCCCATGACGAGAAGCTGCATCCGCGCCAAGAATCGCAACGTCGGATACAGAGTTCTGGGATTGAAAAAAACCAGTCCTATCGAAATGATCAGGAAAAAAAGAAAAAAATGGATGCCCCCGGCCGACCAGAACAGCGCTGAGCGGAGAGTCTTCATACAAAGTACCTCACCCGTCGTGGTAACACGTCGACGATGGCCGGTGTAGTGCCAAAGAGTTCACCATCCGGCAGCAGTCCCTTGGATGGGATGGTACGAACAACGGCGCGCTTTCCCCGCACTACGCGAACTTCCGGTCGTATCACATGGGTGCCATTGAATATTCTGGGAAAGGTGGTCAAGAGTTTCAATCTGCTTAAGGGAGAGAGGATAACCGCGTCAAAGCAGCCGTCGTCGATTTGGGCTTCAGGCGCCATCAACATGCTGCCGCCCGTGTAGCGTGAATTACAGAATTCCACGAAACAGTTGTTGCCGTCATACGATGTTCCGTCGATTTCCAATTCAAGTTGATGGAATTTGAGACCGATGGTGCGATGTAAGACACCGATGACATAACCGAAATCTCCGGCCCAGCCGAAACGGGCCGCCGTTTGGGCCGCATCGGTGACAAAACCGAATCCCATCATATTGACGAAGTAAAAAACATTCTCTTTCTGTGTAAAACGGCACACGTCGACAGAAAGGGTGCGCTGCCCGACGATGGCGGCGACGCCGTCTGTCAGGGAGTGTATATTGAGATCTCTGGCAAAGCTGTTACCGCGGCCCACCGGAATGATCCCCAGGGGAGGGAGGGTACGATCGCCGTGAAATTTAAGAAGGCCATTGAGGACATGGTAGTTGGTCCCGTCGCCTCCCACGGAGATTATGCCATCGTACTGCTCCGGGGAGAGATCTTGAACGATTTTGAGCGCGTGTTCATGATAGCGCGTCTCAAAGACGTCGCAGCAGATATCTTCCGCCTCCAGCTGAGAGATAGTCTGGTGAAGATAATTTGAGTTGTTCTTGCCATTTATTGGCGGTTTGACGATTAGCGCAACTTTCACAGTCCACCTTCGGTTGAAAGATTCACGATTTTCAGGTTTGAGATGCCATTTTCCCCAGCCGGCACGTAACTCCCCCTTGCCGGGGTGGCTGGCGTCACTATTTTCTTCATACCAAAAACGACGTTCTAAGGCAATAATCGATACAATCCTCTAAAATAATTCACCATTTCCAGCAGTTAACCTGGATCGACCGCATTCTTTAAAAAAGTTCTTGCATCACCCTGCCGACGATCGGGATATCAATGCCGACCTTATTTGCAATAAACCGGGGATGGGAGTTGACGAGGGGCACATGATTGTGTTTAATGAAACGAGCAGAACTCTTGAGGTTCTCAGGGAGAAAAACCGGAATAATAATTGTCAGGAGGTTTAATATGCAGGCATTATTTACTGTGACACCGTCAGAATCGAAAAGGCTTATCGCCAAAGCGGTGGCAGTCATGCCGGAAGTGATAAAGGCGAAAGAAGAAGGATATCTCATCGTAGCGAGGGGTTCGACGAGCGCCTATATCGCCGAGGAATTGCTGGGCGAGACGATAGAGAAGGAAAAGTATGTGGCAGGTCAGATCATTCGGGGCGTGTTGTGCGCACTGCATGCGGGTATCAGAAGGCAGCCGATCGCCTTCCATAAGG
>JAUVXT010000277.1 GCA_030603465.1 Deltaproteobacteria bacterium | reverse complement strand
CTTTCTTGCCGCTCCAGTCAGGTCGGGATTCAGTTGATAGGCATTCCTGTAGTTCTTCAACGCCTCCTCATAATCTCCCTTTTTTTCAAAGGCTTCTCCAAGACTTAGATATACGGAATAGTCTTCACTGTCCAGACTGAGTGAGGTCTTATAATTTTCTATCTCCCTCTCAACATCACCCGTAAGACCATATACATATCCCAGTCCCGAATAAAATTCCGGTCTCTTTGAATCCAGTTTAATCATTCTCTGATAGGTTCCCGCAGCCTTCTTATATTTCTTTTCCTTCAGATAATAGCCTGACAGAATCGTCAGAACCTTGATGTTAGGTTTATGGGATGTAAACTTTTCGTATTGCTCAATTGCCCTTTTTGTATTTCCGATTTGGTTATAGGCGAAGGCAAGATTGTAGTGGACATATACATCCTTGACTCCATACTTTATCGCTTTTTTATAATTATCAACGGCTTCCTTATATTTTTTCAGCTCTCCGTAGGCAAATCCGATATTTGCATATACCGCGGCATTCCTCGGGGAATTCTTTATGCTCTTTCCATAAAAGACAATAGATTTTTTATAGTCCTTTTTTCTTAAGAAGTGTTCTGCAAGCCTGAGTATGGCATCGGTATCATTAGGCTTTATCTTTAACACCTTTTCATATTCCCTGGCCGCCTTCTCATATTGCTTTTTCCTTTCGTAGGCAACGGCCAGATTGAAATGAACAATAGGATCTTTCGGATTAATGGAAATTGCCTTATTATAACTTTCAATTTCTTTCTTTAAAAGTCCCTTTCCCCCATATGCAAGGCCTATATTAGCGTATACAGAGGAGTTTCTCGGCTTCTTCTTTATAATTTTCTCATAAAGCCCTATCGCGTTGTCGTACTGTTCGGTCTTCAGATAGGCATGGGCAAGGGCGTCCATCACCACCACATCCCCCGGCATTTTCGTTAAGACCTTTTTATACTGCCCTATGGCAGTTTTTATGCTGCCCGCTTTCTCGTATGCCTCCGCCAGTTGATATCGAACTTCCACGTTACTTGAGTTTTTCTTCAGCGCCACTTTATAGTTGGCGATTGCGCTTTTCCAGTTCCCCAGTTTACTGTATGCGAAGGCAATGTTCGCATAGGCGACTTCATCGGCCGGATTACTTCTGATGATCCTTCTGTAGACGGGAATCGCCTTTGAATATTTCTTCTTTCGCATATATATCTTTGCCACTTCAATTAATGACGCCAGATCATTGGGCTCTTTTTTGAGTACCTTTTCATATTCTGAAACACCACTATTAATCTTTCCCGATTCGATGTAAGTCTTTGCCAGCATCTTCCTTACTTCGATGTCATCCTTTTTCATCCGAACAGCTCGTTCCAGATATTCTATCTTGGATATCTTGCTTTTGGACCCTTTTGCATATCTGAGCCAATCCTGGGGTGAAATCTTGACATCTATCGGTATAGTACCAATTATCTTATCTTCGTGTTTCACTAATATATTGAAGCTCTTTTTTTTATCACCGCCATCCAGACTTACTACCTTGTCAACAAGCACTATCCCTTTCAGCAATATCCCCATATCATTTTCGGTACCCATACCCTCGATATCAACGGCAATTCCATTCCCAAACAGTATATCCGTCGATACCTTTTTTACGACAAATTCATCACGGTATGAGACCTCAAACCTGTTCTCTTTTTTTAACCTGAAATCCTTTCCGTTTTTTTCTACATCGACATAATAGAAATCGGGGGTGCGATTCATAATCGTGGAAAGAAAGGCATTTTTTATCCTATAAACACGCAGGGCAACCGCTCCTTCATGGCTTTCAGTAAGGAACTGGTTCAATACAATCCCGCCGACAAAAGATAACGCCACGAGGATAGCTATTATCCATATATAAAATGATTTGCCGCTGTCTTCACCCTTAACGTGCTTGCGAGACCTGTAATAATCCATCTTCAACCTCTCGGATGATATTTCCTGTGTATGTCTTTAAGTCTTTCCCTGGTGACATGTGTGTATATCTGAGTTGTTGATATGTCTGAATGCCCCAGCATGACCTGAACTGAACGAAGGTCCCCTCCCCTTTCCAATATATGCGTGGCAAAGGAATGTCTGAAAGTATGCGGATAGACCCTCTTCATCATACCTGCCTTCTTAGCATATTTTTTTACAATCTTCCAGAATCCCTGACGCGTAAGACCGCCACCGGACCTGTTTAAAAACAAAACGGTTGTCGAATTCCCCTTCAAGAGTCCGGGTCTCATCTTGTTGACATACCTGCCCAAGCAATCATAGGCCACCTGTCCGATAGGGACTATCCTTTCCTTACCTCCCTTGCCCATTACTATAAGATATCCTGTCTGCCAGTTTATGTTATTTATCGTAAGCGAAATCAATTCCGACACCCTTATCCCCGTGGCGTAGAGGAGTTCCATCATAGCCCTGTCTCTTATTTCGAGGACATTCTTCGCCCCCGGTTGATCAAGAAGATTACGCATCTCTTCTTCATTCAGCGTATCGGGGAGATGCATCCATACCCTGGCCAGTGAAATATTAGCAATGGGGTTTTCTTCAATTAACTTCTGAAGTACCAGATACTTATAAAAGCCTCTGAGTGCCGCAAGTGTACGATTTACAGAATTTGCAACAAGTCCGCTTTTTCTCAAACTTCCCAAAAATGCAACGACATCATCGGACGATATGTCCTTTATATCCTTGATCTCTCTTTCCTCAATGTACGCTATATAGCGGTTAAGGTCTCTACTGTACGCCTCCAAGGTATTCAGCGATACTCCCCTTTCAACGGCAAGGAAATTTATATATTCGTCAACGACCTGATACATTTGTTCCCCGCTATAACTAAAATTTGCTCTAGTCTAAGAAATATAAAGAAATATTTCAAGCATGATGGTCTTCAATTCAGCCATACAATTATTATGTACTCGCAAAAAGTCAAGATTGGACGGCAAAGCAAAAAGCTCCAAATTGAAGATTTCCCGCAACAAGTTGC
>JAUVXT010000037.1 GCA_030603465.1 Deltaproteobacteria bacterium | reverse complement strand
CACACAATTTTGCAAATTCTGGAGGTCAATATTTTTGAGAAAAAGCCCATCATTCAACTGGTTAGCGATGCCCTTAAACAAGAAAAAGAACCCATCATCAGTAACCAATTGAATTTATTCGACTCTTAACCGGACAGTAGTAGACAGATATATATAATGTCAAGTTTCAAGCCGGTTCTAAGTCGACTATGGGACTATATGGGGGGGGTACCCGACTGTTTTTAGAATCCTTTTCCTGCCTATTGCCCTCTTTTTTTAAACATTTCCAGGATAAGAAGAACGGCGCCGATGGAGATGGCCGAATCGGCAATATTGAAGGCGGGCCAGTGGTATGAACCCACGTACACGTCGAGAAAATCTATAACCTCCCCGAAGCGAACCCGATCTATAAGATTCCCCACAGCTCCACTCAGAATCAACGACAGGGAACAGGTCAGGAGCATGCCCTCTTTGCTGCTCTTCATGACAAAATAGAGGATCAGCACGATGGCTATAACAGTCACAGAGATGAAAAATATGGACCGGAAGGCGGGTGAAGCGTTAGCGAGAAAACCAAAGGCAGCCCCGGGATTTCTCACATAGGTAATATTGAACAGCCCTTTTATTACGGGGAAAGAATCATGGAGAGACATAAGAGAATTTATATAAAACTTGGTCCACTGATCCAGGACGATGACAGGAACCAGTATAATCGAGAAAATAATATATCTTTTCTTCAAGTGAGCGGCCTCCATAACAGGGTCTCGTATCGCCGGACCATCAGCATTCTCAGTTAATATCAGAAAGCGCAGTTAAAAAAGTTGATGAACCTTCGCATAAACACCTTTTCGCTTGCCTAAGATGCTTTTTGATAAATCTAAGGCTTGCTTCAGGCGATTCCAAAACTCGCCCTTCGGGCTCAGACAGTTGGAATCGCTGTTCTTCCGCTTCGCCAAGATTTATTCGCAAAAATCATCTTAATGACCACTCAAAGGTATTTATGCTTTAACAACTTTATTACGACAGAACCTAAGATATCTTCCCAAGGTCGACCTGTCTGCAGTACCGACACAGGCAGGAGTGATATATCCGCCAGGTTTGACTTTTTATAACCGATTACAGGTTGCCCACACATCTCGCACAAATGGTGGGATGATCGGGATCGTCGCCCACGGCCACGCTGTAATTCCAGCACCTTTCGCACTTCTTTCCTCCGGCCTTTGTTACCGCTATTTTCAGCCCTTCAAATTCAGTGCTCTCATAGGCATCGACCACCTCATCCGTTCCGACAAGATTTACCTGCGATACGATATAGAGGGCTCTCAGATCACCGAGATAACTCTCCAGGAGCTTGTGAAGCCTTTCGGGGGCACAGATATTCACACAACTGTCGAGGGAATGGCCCACCACCTTGTTCTGCCTCGCTATCTCGATGGCCTTTGAAACTTCCCCCCTTATACCTATGAGAGTTTTCCATTTCTCACCGAGTTCCTCGTTAATATATTCCGGATTTGCCTCGGGAAACTGTGTCATATGAATACTCTCTTCTTTTCCCTCATAGACAGGCATGTCTTGCCATATCTCTTCAGAAGAAAATGTAAGCACCGGGGCAAGAAGCCTGATCATACTATCGAGAATAATATACATGGCGCTCTGAGCGGATCTCCTCTCCCGCGATCCCGCCTTCGACGTGTAGAGCCTGTCTTTCAGGACATCCAGGTAGAGGGAACTCAATTCCACTGTACAGAAGTTATACAGGGTATAGTAAACCATATGAAACTGATAATTATCATAGGATCTTTTGACTCGCGCTATGACCTCCTGCAGCCTGTGAAGGACCCATCTGTCGATCTCTTCCATCTTTTCGCAGGGGATCATATCTTTATTACAGTCAAAGTCATAAAGGTTGCCCAGGATGTACCTGGCCGTATTGCGAATTCTTCTGTAGGCGTCGACCAGCCTTTTTAATATTTCTTCCGAAATCCTGATGTCGACGGTGTAATCCTCGGCGGCCACCCATAGCCGCAGTATCTCCGCTCCGTACTGATCGACCATCTTCTGGGGATCTATGAAGTTTCCCAGAGACTTGGACATCTTTTTCCCGTTACCGTCCACCACGAATCCATGGGTCAAAACATTTTTATAGGGCGCCCTCTTTCTCGTTCCAACCGATTCGAGGAGTGAAGAATGAAACCATCCGCGGTGCTGGTCGCTCCCTTCCAGATACATATCGGCGGGGGACCGGAGATTCTCCCTCTTTTCCAGAACCGCCGCATGGCTCACACCCGAATCGAACCAGACATCGAGGATATTGGTCTCCCTCTTGAACTCGGTCCCCTGACAATTGGAGCAGGTTGTTCCCGCGGGCATAAGATCTTCAGCCTTCCTTTCAAACCACACATCGGCGCCATGCTCTTTCACCAGGGTGACTACATTGTCCAGAATCTCTTTCGTAAGCATCGTATTATTGCATTTTTTACAGTAAAACACGGTGATCGGCACTCCCCACGACCGCTGCCGGGAAATGCACCAGTCGGGCCTGTTCTCTATCATACCGTATATACGGTCACGCCCCCACGACGGAATCCAGGTCACACTGTCTATTGCCTCCAGTGCCGTTTTTCTCAGATCATTCTCCTCCATGGAGATAAACCACTGTTTTGTCGATCTGAATATGATGGGATTTTTACAGCGCCAGCAGTGGGGATACTGATGCTCCATATCCATAGATCCGAGTAATGAGCCCATTTCCTTTATCTTTTCAATGACCGCCTTATTGGCGTCGAAGACGAACTGTCCGGCAAAAAAATCGACATCGGGGGTAAATTTTCCGTCGTCATCGACAGGCGCATAGGCATCGAGCCCATATTCCAGTCCTATCTCATAGTCATCCTGTCCGTGCCCGGGGGCTATATGAACGCATCCCGTCCCCGCTTCAAGGGTCACAAAGGGGGCCACTATAAGAACACTCTCCCTCTCTATAAATGGGTGCCTGCATTTCAGTCCTTCCAGGGCGGAACCTTTAAATTCATCGAGCACCTCGTACTCTTTACCCCTGTAACCGAAGGCATCGATGCAGTAATCCGTCAGTTCTCCCGCAAAGATCAATACCTCGCCCTCTACTTTGACGGCCACATAGTCGAAGTCCTCATGCAACGCTATGGCAAGGTTCGCGGGAATAGTCCATGGAGTGGTTGTCCAGATGACTACACTTACCTTCTCTCCGGCAAGTTTGGGCAGCACCGAAGCGATATCGGACACCATGGGAAATTTGACATATATGGAGGGCGTATGGTGATCGGCATATTCCACCTCTGCCTCTGCCAGGGCAGTCTTGCAGGAGGCGCACCAGTAGACGGGCTTTCTCCCCTTATAAACGTTTCCCTCTAAAAAGAGCTTCCCAAACTCTTCAATCGTCGTTGCCTCGTAATCATAATCCATCGTTACGTAGGGACGCTCCCATTCGCCAAAGACGCCAAATCGCTTGAATTGTTCACGCTGAATACCGACATATTTTTCGGCATAGGCACGACAGAGCCTTCTCTTGTCAGCCTGAGAGAGGGTGTTCTGCTTCTCCCCCAATTGTTGATCGACCTGGTGCTCTATCGGCAGACCATGACAGTCCCACCCCGGAATATAGATACTGTCAAAACCGGTCATGTTTTTTGATTTTATCACGATGTCCTTGATAACCTTATTCAGGGCGGTACCGAGATGGATATCTCCATTCGCATAGGGAGGACCGTCGTGCAGTATATACCTTTCCCTCCCCTCTGCTATATCACGTATCTTCTGGTAAATATTTATATCTTCCCACCATTTGAGCATTTCCGGTTCCTTTTTGGCAAGATTGGCCTTCATGGAAAAGCTCGTCTTCGGCAGATTCAATGTATCTTTATAATCCATCTGTGTCTCCTGAATTTTATAATAGGGGCTTTGGGTGGTACGCATATTTTTTATGGCTTTTGCAACGCACCCGCAAACATGCTTTATTAACACAATTTATCTTAAATAGGCAATACGTTTCATGAAAATCAGCGTTTTTGATATGACCATAAAAAAAGCCCCCTTCCCGAAGGAAGAGGGCTCTGATAGTCTCGTTAGAAATGATGTGTTACATCATTCCGCCCATGCCGCCCATGCCTCCTGGAGGCATTGCAGGCATTGCAGGCTCTTCTTTCGGTTTCTCGGCAACCATGCACTGGGTTGTGAGCATCAGCGCCGCAACGCTCGCTGCGTTCTGGAGGGCAAATCGCGAAACCTTCGTGGGATCGATTACTCCCGCCTCCACCAGGTTCTCATAGGTATCGGTCAGAGCGTTAAATCCGAAGTCGCCCTTCTCGTTCTTAACCTTTTCTACGACGATGGAACCTTCAAACCCGGCATTGAAGGCGATCATCTTAACCGGCTCTTCCAGTGCCTTCTTGACGATATTGACGCCCACCTGCTGATCACCATCCAGTTTCATTTTATCAAGCGCTGCCTGTGCCCTGATAAAGGCCACTCCGCCGCCGGGGATTATTCCCTCTTCCACGGCTGCCCGCGTAGCATTTAAGGCGTCCTCGACGCGCGCCTTCTTTTCTTTCATCTCTGTCTCTGTGGCGGCACCTACTCTGATGATAGCCACACCGCCGACCAGCTTCGCCAGTCTTTCCTGCAGTTTTTCCTTGTCATAGTCAGAGGTTGTCTCGTCGATCTGGGCTCTGATCTGTTTGACGCGCCCTTCGAGGCTGGCCTTATCGCCGGCACCATCTATGATTGTTGTATTGTCTTTATCAATGACTATTCTCTTGGCAGTCCCAAGATCGGTTAACTCAGTTTTCTCAAGCTTGGCGCCCATTTCCTCGGAGATGACTTTCCCGCCGGTAAGAATGGCGATATCTTCCAGCATCGCCTTCCTTCTGTCACCAAATCCGGGAGCCTTGACAGCGGCCACGTTCAGTGTACCACGAATCTTATTGACAACGAGGGTTGCCAGTGCCTCTCCTTCGATATCCTCGGCAACGATCAGGAGGGGTTTACCCATCTTGGCGATCTGCTCAAGAATGGGAAGGAGATCCTTCATGCTGCTGATCTTTTTGTCATGAACGAGGATATAGGGATCTTCGATGTTGGCCTCCATCTTGTCGGCATTGGTTACAAAGTAGGGTGACAGGTATCCTCTGTCGAACTGCATCCCTTCAACCACTTCCAGTTCGGTCTGCAGACCCTTTGCCTCTTCCACGGTAATTACACCCTCTTTACCGACTTTACCCATGGCCTCGGCGATGATGTTTCCGATTGTCTCGTCGTTATTGGCGGAGATTGTGCCTACCTGTGCGATCTCTTTCTGATCTTTCGTGGGTTTGCTGATCTTCTGCAGCCCCTCTACAACCTTCTCTACGGACTTGTCGACCCCCCGCTTGATCTCCATCGGGTTGCTCCCTGCCGCTACGGCCCTCACGCCTTCACGATAGATGGCCTGGGCCAGAATTGTTGCCGTCGTGGTACCGTCGCCAGCCACATCGCTCGTCTTGCTGGCTACTTCACGCACCATCTGGGCACCCATATTCTCGAACCTGTCTTCAAGCTCTATCTCTTTTGCAACAGTTACACCGTCTTTTGTTACCGTTGGCGCGCCGTAGGACTTCTCCAGAATAACATTTCTGCCCTTGGGGCCAAGAGTCACCTTGACGGCGTCAGCGAGAATATTAACACCATTAAGGATGGATTTTCTCGCCTCCTCATCATATTTTATTATTTTCGCACCCATTAAAACTTCCTCCTTCTTATAGTCAATGTTTTATTTCTCAATAATTCCGAGGATATCATCTTCCCTCATGATGAGATAGTCCTCACCGTCGATCTTGATATCTGTCCCTGCATACTTGCTGAAGAGAACGTTGTCGCCCCCCTTAACGTCGAGCGCTGATATCTTACCATCTTCTAATTTTTTCCCTTTACCGGTAGCGATAATTTTGCCTTCCATCGGTTTTTCCTTGGCGCTATCCGGAATAATGATTCCCCCTTTTGTCGTCTCCTCTTCCTCCAAGCGCTTGACTAGAAGTCTGTCATGTAATGGCCTAAATTTCATTCTCTAGATTCTCCTTTCGTGAAAATTATTTAAATTTAATCTTCTTTACGCAGATTTGGCAATCAAAGATATAATAAACATCAAAATCCGTCTGTCAAGTAGAGACAAAAAAGATCAAAATATTACCCCTTTCGCATTTAAGTTGATGAACCGTCGCATAAACACCTTTATTGCGAAAGAACCAAAATATTTCTTTAAGTCAAGAGAAGGATTATCTTTTCCCGATATGTAAAATGCCCTTCGTAATATTACACAGATGGTCATTCAGCCTCTCCAAATCGGTGAGGATATCTGAAAAAACGAGCCCGGCATCGCTGATACAATCTCCCTGTCCGAGTCTCTTCACATGGTTGAGCTTGTATTGCTCTATCAGTTCATCTATCTCACCTTCAATAGTCAGCGTTATGGACGCGGCCCTGGCATCATCATCTTCAATGGCCTTCCTTGTCTGTCTCATCAGGGTGTCGGTCTTATGAAAAAGCTTTTCAAGCTCTTCCAAGGCTTCCCTGGAAAATTCAAGATCATATTCAAAGGCCCTGTGGGTCTGTTTTATAATACTTTCGCAGTAGTCGCCCACCTTCTCGAGGTCGTTCACGCTATGGAGAATGGCAGGAACCAATCGCCGGTGTTTGTCAGTCAACTCATGTTTTGTAATCCCCACCAGATAGTCGGTGATATTTCTCTGCATTTCATCTACAGATTCTTCATCGATGGAGATTTCATTCCTCAATTTATGGTTGTAAGTTATTGTGCACTTTCTTGCCTTTCCCAGCATCTCCTGACAGATGTCCAGCATGACGATCAGCTCTTTAATGACGGCCCTGATGGCGAGAGAGGGCGTCGGCAGCAGATGCGCGTCCAGGTGCCGGATCTCCTTCTTTTCATAGTCCTGTCCCGGCACGATTTTATTCATCGCCATCACAAAGAAGGGCACCAGTGGCAGGAACAGGATGGCATTGAAGAGATTGAATACCGTATGGGTATTGGCGACCTGTCTTGCAATGTCATCTGCAGTGAGTGGGATATAGGCAATGTAGAGGGGTGCTAACCACAGGGCAATGACCGCGCCAATGGCGGTGGAGATAATATTCCCCAGCGCCAGTCTTTTACTGGACCGGTTACCACCGATACTCGCAATAATAGCGGTAATCCCCGTGCCGATGTTTGTTCCGAATATGAGATAGATTGACGACGGAAGATCCAGGAGTCCCGCAGTCGCAAAGGCGATAATCATACCGGAGACGGTGCTGCTGCTCTGCAGGACCAGGGTGACGACCAGCCCTGTCAAAACCCCCAGGAGTGGCTCCCTTCCGAATTTGATAAAGATCTCACGGGTGACCTCATTATCCGCCAAGGGTTTGACGGCGGAACTCATCAATTCGAGCCCCAGAAAGAGCATTCCAAAGCCCAGCAAGGCCAGTCCTCTGTTCTTATTTTTGTCCTTTTTCGACACGAGAAAAACGACAACGCCGACAAAGACGATAACGGGCGCTATCGCTGTAAACTTAAAGGCCACAAGCTGGGCGGTGACCGTCGTCCCCACATGGGCGCCAAGCATAATGGCAAAGGCTGCCGCCAACGGCAGGAGCCCCGCATTCAAAAATCCGATGAGAATTACCGAGGTCGCACTGGAACTCTGTATGGTAGCCGTCACCACAAGGCCCACCAGGGTTGACTTGATGCTGTTGGAAGTGAGCTTTTCCAGCATCATCTTCAACAGGCCCAGTGATAGCTTACGCAGTGAATCACTGACGAGATACATTCCGTAAATAAACAGCCCCAGCCCTCCGGTGACACCCAAAAGAATTTTCCATTCCATGTTAATACAATTCCCTTTCCAGGACCTTAAATGTGTAAACGTGCAAATGCGCTACAACCAGCTTATACTATTAAATATTCACCCATTTAATATCTTTCGATACACTTAACTCTTATAGTCATCAGAAACTCTCTTTAATGATGAGGTTCAATCTGCAAGATTGAACCAGCGGCAAGGACGACAACAACCAAATATAAAAAGTCGCGGTATCGTACGAATTATGATTGCATCACCACCTGTAAGTGCCGTCTTTTCAGAAGCCAAGGGATTTCTATCAGAAAAACCTTTTAATTTCCACCGATTTTCACCAGTTTTCCCGCCCGTACGCCGAGAAGCCGCACCCTCTTCGTGAGGTCGATCTTCTTGAGGCACTCGAAGATGGCCCGTCTTACGGCCTCTTCCGAATCCGTCGCCATATCAATCGTCTTTGCCCTGGTGTGTGTCTCAAAATCACTGAAACGCAACTTCAGTGTAAATGTTTGCGCTTTGTAACCCGACTGCCTCATATCTTCCGCCACCCTTTTTGTCAGGCCGGCCAGGGTTTTTGCAATAAACTGCCAGTCTCTCACATCCTTCTGAAAGGTCGTTTCCCTGCTTATCGATTTGGGTTCCCTGTGAGTAACGAGCGGGCTGTCATCGAGCCCCCTTGATGCGCGATAGAGATAATTTCCGTAAGACAGACCAAATCTCTCGATCAGTCCATCGAGGGGAAGAGCGGCGATCTCGCCGATTTCCTTGATTCCCATTTCGTTAAGGCACTGCTCTGTTTTCGGCCCTATCCCTATCAGTTTTCTGACTGACAGAGGCCAGAGAATCTTTTCAATGTCCTTCATTGTAATGATGGTGATGCCGTCAGGCTTGTCCATGTCGGAAGCGATCTTTGCCAGAAGCTTGTTGGGCGCTATTCCGAACGAACAGGTAAGCCCTGTTTCGTCCCCTATCCCCTTTTTGATCACCGCCACCACATCTGCCGGATTCTCTATCCCTGTCATATCGAGATAGGCCTCATCAATCCCCACATCTTCCATTACCGGGGTGAATTCTCTGAGGATATTCTTTACCACCTTCGATACTCGCTTATACTCGCTGTAATCAACGGGAAGAACGATGGCCTTCGGGCATAACTGATGGGCCTTTCTCAGGGGCATGGCGGAATGGATACCAAATTTCCTCGCCTCATAGGAAGCGGTAGATACGACGCCCCTCCTGGTGGGATCGCCGGACCCCCCGATTACGACAGGCAGACCTGTTAATTCGGGACACCTCTTTTGTTCTATGGCGGCAAAAAAGGCATCCATATCGACGTGTGCAATTTGTCTCAAAACAATACTAAGCCGTACAACCCGGAAAATCTTACATGTTGAATGATTAATCGTACATCAGGCACAAATTCCTCATCCAGAATTAAACATTACGTTCGCTCCCCCGCATACTCTCCGGCCGCTCTCAGTCGTTCCAGCTCTTTTTCCTCGAGCTCCTTGTATGTGATCTTTCCCACAAGGGTCATAGAAAGGGTCTCACGGAATTCTATCTCTCTCGGGCAACTCCATTTTATCAGGGTCTCCCTGCAATGATCGATGAGCGCCTTTTCCATATCCGCTCCCCCCTTTGCGAGATCCTTCAGAATAACGAAGGCTTTGACACGCTCCACCTGCACCCTGTCGGGAACGCCGATCACGCAGGCCGCCGCCACCGCGGGATGCTTGCAGAGAACCGCTTTCACCTGCATCGGGTACACGTTCATCCCCGATGACTTTATCATCCTCTTCAACCGGAGTTTGAAATGTTAGATTCTATATACCATGAGATGAAGGAGTTTTCAAAAAAGAAACCTGATGAACCTTTAAACAAATTTAAAGTGAAAAACATCAACCGTATTATAGAACCAATTAAAGAAATATTGAAAGATGAACCGACTTCTGAATTTCTTGATTTTCTTGACGATGAGACTCTGCCATCAAATAGTGATGCGCTTCTTATAATCGGGCAGTTTAAGGCTTCAATGAAACAGTTTCATAGTAAATATTATTTGTATAAGAGCGGAACTGAACCTTGAAGAAGCGGCCATCGAAAGGATCATTGCGACGGGTTACGGCAGAAAGAGCGTCACCTTTGCCCACAAGGCGATGAGCGAAATCATCTGCCACGGCGCGGGCGCCCGCTTTCTCAATCCCGGAGTGCGCACAGTCATAGACGTGGGAGGACAGGACAGTAAGGCCCTTTCCATCGACACGGAGGGAAAGGTGAAGGACTTCGAGATGAATGACAAATGCGCCGCCGGAACGGGGAGATTCCTCGAGGTCATGGCGAGGGCTCTGGAGGTGGATCTTGCGGATTTCGGGAATCTGTCACTCCAGGCCGACAATCCCGCCCGGATCAGCAGCATCTGCACTGTCTTCGCCGAATCGGAGGTCATCTCACTCATTTCGAAGGGGGAAAAGAGGAAAAACATCATCGCCGGCATCCACGAATCGGTGGCATCGCGGATCTCCGCCCTGGCGCGGCGGGTGGGAACAACCGAACCGGTCATGATGACGGGGGGCGTGGCACAGAATATCGGCGGCGCCAGAGCGCTGGAAAAACAACTCGGCGTATCCATAACTGTTCTGGACACCGCCCAGGTAAACGGCGCCATCGGTGCGGCAGTGATGGCAACAAAGATAACCTCGTAAAACAATCCCTATGCGGCTTCCACGCGACGCTGCAACACAATAAAATTCCTTGACATTTATTATAATAGGCGTAGTATTGCTTCTATTCTAATAAAATCATTCATAAAACAGTGCCGATTCTTTTCACTGAAAAGAGAGGGAACTATGAAAGGATTACTATAAAACCCCGTTTCACATTGAGTGGCGGGGTTATTTTATGCGGACCCGGATAAAACCCCATGATAAAAGTGTTAACGCTTCATAAACTCATTTTTTACGTGCGTTATTTTGTATATTCATAAAGTTATTTCGAGGGGTCTTGTACGGCAATATTGCCGTGTTTAGGTTTTTATCAGGATCCATATATACACTGGTTGGGCCTCATATGCTGCCTCGTGCCACCGGAGCGTCTCTAATCATGGGTTCAGGGAAATGATAAAACAGGAGCAGGACATTCATATCATGAACCACTGTGCCGTTTTGGCTAACGAGTGGATGCCCTGTTCTACGTTTGCCTTCGGAAGCACAGGTGAGCGCCTTGTGGATTCTACCATCCGCTAACAGGAAATAGGATAACGCATTGTCTGACGAATTCACACAATCCGATTGGGATAAACTGGAAACTTTTTTTTCCGAACGTACCCGGTGGGCAAGCCTGTATGTGACCATCGAAGAGATCGCCAAAGACAATGAACTTCTTGTTCTTGATCTTACTCGCTACGATCCAAGTACCACCGTTTCCCTCCTGGCAAGTCTCCTAACACTGCCCAAACTCCAGTCGCATTGCATTCGCCTTGAAATCCTTGTTGCTCTGGCTGTGATATACTGCTGCGGTCAAAAGAAGGCAAGCATCGGTGATGCTGTTCGCTGGTTTGCACAGATTGGTAAATCGCAAAGTGTGATAGGAGAAGATCTGGCGGAAGATGTCTTTGTCTCCCTAGTACAGGATAGAAACGGAGACTACCGGCTGCTCGAAGGTATCTGGGAAGCCGGGGGCTTCTATACTCAGCGCGTTCTCGACGTAATTGCAACAATGCCCGACACCGGACAATTCGGGCAAATCAAGAAAAGCGTTCGCGCGTTGCTCGTAATTTCCGATATGATCTGCGAGAAAGCCGGACTACACCGTTACCAGCTCGGTTCTGATGAACGCTATTCGGTGTTATCACCTCAGATACTCCCGGGGCGCAACGCCCTAATATCTCATGTGACGATCAGCTTTGCTGAACTCGATGAACGCGGCATCACCTCCGATGATATCGAGCCATTCCTCTTGCATTCGCAGATGCGAGAGGATTTACCTGCGCAGCATATTGGTCTTAGCCATTTAGACCGCTGCCCACTGATCGTGTATAACTCAACGGATCTTACTGTCGCATTCCCCTCAGCACTATCCGTTGCCGTACGGGATTATGCGATCGGAAGTATTATCGAAGGAGAGCTGGTCGAAACCTTCGATCGCGTACTTGCCCGGAATTATTCAAAACTATTCTTCGACACGCCCTTGCTTGGCGGTCCAATGCGAGCACCGGTCCATTGGGAGAAATCAGGTACGCACCAATGGTCGAATTTCTACTTCAAAGTTGATGAGGGATACTTCATCTCATTCCATCTCTTTTTACCATCGGTGCAAGTGCATCCCGATGGCGGCTTCAAGAAAATTTATCAAGACAACGGCACCTTGACCAAGGCGCTCCAAACTTCGATCAATGAGATCATCAATCATTTTGAAGGACAGCGTGATTTCAAAGAGGGGCTCGTCGTACTGGTTGGCTGCGGCTGGGGTAAAGGCTATGCTACCGAGGTTATCGAACTGGATCACCCGCATTGGCGTTTTGAAAGCATGTCTGCGGCTGACCTCGTGCGACTCAGTTGGCTGGGTGACATGAATCCCGGTTACTTCTGGCGCATTCAAGATGGGCTGGAGACTGTGAGAAAGGCTGGAGTCCATATCGTCAATCCCAATGGGATTGTGAATTTGATCGGATGGGTGCGCAGCAACAGAGGTCACTTCGTACCACATTCACAGCTACCGGATGGTAAGATTTCGCCAGAGAAACCCTTGATACTCAATCCGCCCTTCAACCTTCTGCGGGAAGTGCGTGCTGAATCTGATCATGGTTACGATCGCCACTGCGCGATTGATAACACCGGAACTTGGCATGATGTCCAGCACGTATCTCCAAAACCATTCTTCACCAGTGAAAGCTCACGGCGTGTCTATGCATCCATGAACGACGTTCGAAATAGATCGCTTACGTCCGTCTACGAAGGCGCGATCCAACTCTGGATGTCCGTTGCCGCACCCAACATTTCCGAGAGAGAAGTCGAATACCGGCTTTGGGAAATGGCGAGTGAATGGCTGCATCGCATCGGCAATGTTCTTGGTGAGCGCAACGAGGCTGCCACCAAGATGCATAATCTCAAGGTCTATGTTGAATTTCTTGACAGTGATCCACCTAAGGAAGGGTTAGATAAGCCGGTTCTTGAAGATCTTCTTTCACTCTGCATAATCAAGCCTTACAGCGATTCCAACGCTTGTAAAGTCATCTTTAACGCTGGGTTTCTATCTAGTTTTGGCATTGCCGAAAATGTTGCAGAGCGCCTTTTTGTCCGGACCCTGGCGCAGGCTTATCTGCATCTCCTTGGCATAGAAAATTGGGACAGCGAGGCTGAGGCGGTTGAGAATCTTGTTGTCCCGAACAACAATGCGCGTAGCTTCCATCTCTTTCACGCGCAGAAATTTATGGATTATGTCCGGGATACGCTACCCAAAGAGCTCATTGCTATCGATCCGGTAGATGATGCCGCTACGAAAATCGGTCTTGGTTGGCGTGTCCTTGAAAAAGGTCAGAGCAACAAAATAGAAGGCAGAGAAGCATGTACAGGTTTTCTTGAGAAGGTTGTCGATGCCTTGCTGTCTGAAATCTTCAAGGCGCTCAAAGCGTTTGACCGGCTTTCAGCACTAACGCGCCTTGTGGCCAATTGCGAGAAAGCAAATGCCAAGGCAGACCATTGGAAGCGGACATCCGCAGCTGTCCTCGGCCTGCATGGCGATAAGCCCGGCACGGTCGATCGCTATATAGAGCAAACGTCGAAGTTTTCTGGCGCCAATATCGCAAGCCGTATTCTGACTGAGATCGCCTTATGCGTCTGTCCGGCTGAGGGCGGCATCCAAGTCTCAGATATCGAGCTAAGTAAGTTGATCGCGCGCGCTGCGCTGTTGGTACGTATTGGCGGTCTCTCAGATGCGATCTATTACAACGCGCTCGCTCCAGAACTCACAATCTCGCCTTTGGGCGACATTCTTTTTCGCGATGAATTCGGACGCTTGGTGGTTGAACCGATGCTGGCCCGTGAGATGGAGAACAGGTTCATTGCCAATGCCCCTTTGCAGAGGAGGAACTATGAAGATCCCAAAATTGTCCCCCAGGCTAAAGGGCAGCTGAGTGATGAATTCTGGGATATCTGGAAAATCGAAATGGGGTTTGATCTGGATGAAGCGCGAAA
>JAUVXT010000013.1 GCA_030603465.1 Deltaproteobacteria bacterium | reverse complement strand
CGCCACATTCCCTATTGCAGCATTCCCACCCCAGAAGTCGTTCAGGCCGGCGTAGAATGCCGCAAGCCGAATGTAACCCGTGATTGCGACTGTATCATCTTCGGCGGCTGGCATATCCTCTGATAGTAGATAGATTGAGACACTTCTGAGTTTTATATAACAAGTGTCGCCAGCTTCATAAATGGAGCCAAGGCCGGAAAAGGTGAAAGAGCCGGTAGTGTTCTGACCAACGTAATGATAGGTTATGTCATCATTTGAAGCATAAACATCGCAATGCGAGAAGACCGGATCGGTCGGGGGCGTGAAAGTAACAGCCACCGCACAATAATTATAAGCCGATCCTCCCGTTACTAATTCAGCAGATATCCCTGTAGGATGTGATGGGACTATTTGAGGCGTTGCCGGGGTCCCGGTGCCTACCGATGTCCATACGGAGGGCACCGAGAAAACCGATATTGATTGAGCCTGTATCTGATACTCTACATCCTCAATTACAGACGGGATTGTGATTGTAAGATTCTCCATCTCGGGAGTGTATTGCCATTGAGACTCCCCCGTCACCCTGTATCTTAATCTATATCCTCTTATTCTGACATCATTAGCAGGAGCAGAAAGATAGACTATCAGGGTTGATATAGAGCCTCCTCCGGACGTGGTTGAAATATCCGTGCCGGAATCGGTATCGTCAATAGTTGGAGGGTCCGGGGCAAGTTCCGTTATGTCGATAGGAGTAGAGGTCTGCGGATCAAATTCCGGGAGAATACCAGTATCGGAACTGTAGATATTGGCCCCAGATGGATGTGAATAGAGAGCTTTTATTTCGCTGGCGGTTAATTCATAATCTTCATATAATCTTACTTCGTCAATAACTATATCAGGAACTTCACTGTCACAGCCAACTATTAATCCAGTTGAAGCTATATTAGTTGTGCGTGTACCACTGTTTTTTAATACTGAATCAATATATATTTTGCATGTTGTGCCTGCGAATGTAAGGACTACATGATGATTTGTGCCTATTGTTGGGGCTATTCCTGCACTAAGTTTTGAAGGCCCATCCAGAATGTCATACCATTCAAACATATTGTCGCTGGAACGAAAATGAAGTCGTCCTGCCTCGGCCCCTGTCGGCGTAATGATGTCCTGCCAACTACCTGATAAACTATTTGCCCTCACCCAAAAAGACAAAGACATTGCAGACCAATCTTTATCCCACGTTTTTGTACATTTTTCATTTGCAGCATTAACTAATAAACCACCACCAACTATACCAGTATCCCAAGTAGGATTACCCGTAAGTGTTCCATCATTCCCATTTCCACTTCCATCAACTGCAACACTCCCACTTCCATCGTCTAACGCCCAGTAGCCTACAAGGTGTTCAGTTGACGGAAGCCCGTATGAGCCTATGTCAACCAAGAATATCTGAGCGGTAAAGTCTCCAGCTCGCTTGATTGAATGAACCAAAAGCTCTACGGTCTCACTGTCCGTCTCCCCGAACATGGCCAAATCGCCCACCTCCGGGCCGGAGGCTATCAATAGAGGGGTTGTCAATTCAAGGATTGCTGTCTCTCCGACATCTAATTCAATCGGCAGAACGAGGGTACTTCCATCTGCAAGACGGAACCGACAGGCATAAGTCTTACCGGCCTCCATAGTCACTGATTCGTCAAGGGTGATGTGGGTGATATTCCCACCGTCCGTCGTGAGAGACTTCACCCGGCCCCACCCAGATCCCCACAATGGGACATCATGGGACACCCTTACCTTGTCACCTCTACGACAAGCAAGATGCTCAAAGTCCATATAAAGAGAGTAGACTTCGGGTCTTAACCTGGCTTGTGCAATATGGAATCTTCCGAACTTCCAGATCAAATCGGGGTCTACTATACCGGGGAACTCTATCGACTCGAACAGGGTCGCGTTCCCGGAGTTATACCCGTCATCGTAGATTGTCCGCTCATCATCCGCATATCCGTTATCGGCGTTTTTAAATTTAATTCTGAAGGCATGAGGGCGGTCATAGAGCATCTTTTCCGCATTGAATCCCCATGAGTTACGAGGCGTGATGTGCTGTACAAGGGTCTGATCTCCCGTGTCGGCAGTGACAGACCACAAACCATCCTTGATTGTCACAGATCCACGGGCGACAGATGCGATGTCCTGACAGGTCTCGAATATTGAGGCCCTATAATCCCGATACATGTTAAATTCATATCCGTTCGTCTCACAAAACTCGTAAAAATCACCGAGGGTATCATTGTCGATCTGAGTCGAAGCCCTTGCCCTCGCGTTGGCGTTCCCCATCAGGACGTTCCGAATCAAGGCCGCCGGATTACTCGTGACTTCATAATCTGCTTCAACAGAGCCCCACTCCTCGCCGACATCATCCCACACGGGACAGTAGGACGACACAACACCGTTAAGGTCTGATATCATCCCATTGAGTTGATCGGTTGCTTTTATCCTAATAGCCGATACCGCAAGATCCTCCGGAAAGCTGATAGGATACTCCGTCTCAATACTTCGGAGGTATGTCCAATATACCTTATCGATGATTTGTGGATCGTCTGTATCTGCGGTTGCCCGGGTCAGACCGACCTCGTACGATTTAGTTGGGTCTACCGGCCACTGAACACCCCTTCTGATAGCCGATGTAGTCAAATCGGTAAAACTTGAGTTATTGTACACCTTAGTTCCTGCAGTTCCGCCCGTTACAGCTACCCCGTCCTCTGTTGTAATGCTAGGATAATTCGTTTTTATCCGAAGGGTATAGCTACAAACAAGACCCGTCACGCCAGCGGGGGATAAATTTGTGACTGAAGTTATGGCCCCTCCTGAAACAACATACTGGCCTATTCTATATTTTCCACCAAGTTCACCCGTCCCAGCCGCCGTGGAGATTACAGCTTCCGGGCTTGATACGTACACCGAGAATGTCCCAGGGGTTACGAGGGATGGGAAAAGGGACGTCCCGGAAACCGAGACCGCCCTTGTACCAGGTACCGAAACCCACCCCCCACTCGGCAATTCTCTGTATTCGACGGTAACCTCAACCGTTTCTTCCACCCGGCCTCCGCTGTTATTGAACTCTACCAGCCCACCGGGGAATGTAATGTCAACGGACAGCTCATCAACATTCGGTTCGGCGGTCCTTACCACTCGGCCCGCCACTGAAGACAGGATCACCCCGACAGTGGTTTGTGTGACTGTTCCAGGAAATAATGTTAGATCTGTATCTGTTGACCATCCCTCTCTTGTCTCGATTTCAACATCATCAAAAGAAGTCAAGGCAGTCTCGCCAAGTTTCAGGTCTTCAATTCTCATCGGGCCATAACCCCAGACAACGAGCATCCTGAGATATTCGTCTGACCCGACAATCTCTGTATAGGATTTCGCCCCGAGGGGTGGATAGACCCTATGTCTTCCCAAGATTGAGGGTATCGCTCCCCAGGGGCACTCTTGATTTGCCTTGGCGCCGATTGAATAGGTTGGGGAGTCCTCGTAATCCTGGCCGGATAAGCTAACCCTAGGCTGTTTGATAGGCGCCAAGGCGTTGACAAGCAGCATCCCAGCGGTCATTACTCCGGCCCCGGCAAAGGCCGCGCTTAAACTCCCGACACCCAAAAATGTGCCACCCGTCCCAATTCCAAAACCGATAGAAAGCGCCCCACCCGACACGGCACCAGCAGCCACTATAACCGCGATTGTAAGCAATGTGCGGAGCGGGTTCTTCCCTTCTCCACCATGCAGAGGGGCATAAACAAGGACATGAGAGTCAATAGAGGGCGTAATTCCCCACTTTTCCACAGGGACAGGAACACCGTCAACCTCCACAATCACATAGAAGAGGTCAGGATATAGAGAGGCCACAATCTCCCTGATGGACGCACCTTGAGGCACACGCGCAACCTTCGGAGCGTGGAAAGCCATCGGGCTTACTATTATTTGCCTATCATCTGACATAGCGGTAAAAACCCTCGATCTTGTCTTTCCACATTAACGATGTAAATTCTTCAACTGAGGAATTGATTCCCTCCATGACATGAAGCATCTTTCGCCGTCCAATAACTACCCCACAATGATAAACCATGCTTCCGGTGCGTAACAAGATTACATCATATGGAAGGGGCTTTTCTATTGACTGCCACTTTTCCTTATTTTCCCGCATGAGCCGGGTTACTTTCCTTAATGAAGCCAGAGAGCCGTCAACAAAAATGCCAGAGAAGGATGGTAGGTCAATTCCAAGCCTTTCTTTATAGACCATGACAACTAATCTCCAGCAATCCAGCCCGTTCCGGTCGATTCCGTCCTTTAAAAATGGGATTCCAATATATTCAATCATATTAGTAATTTAACGACCCTCTCAATTGCCCTGTACGGCCTTATCTCGGCCCTGCCTATATGTAGCCATGCCTAAAACAGCCCCGAAAAATATGAAGGAACGAAACTCCCCGCAGGATAGGGTTCTGTTTCCAATGTTTCCAGTCTCAGCGTCCCGGTGATCGTTGTTGCGTTGTACTTTATGTTCAGTAGTTTAAATTCCGGCCATGACGCGTCAATCGTATCGAGGGCGTTGTCCATCACAATATCAACCTGGCAGGTCACAGGAGTAAATACGCTTCTGATTGTCTCTGTATATGCCCTGTGGACATTATCAATCTCAAGCTGCATCTCTCCCGGCCCATCATCCGTATCATCCGGGAGTTTGATTCTGACCGGGAGGAATACATAGTCTTCAAGATTCGATGTCGTCCCGTAAACCTTCTCAGTGTCGGTGGTCAGTCCTCCCAGTTCCGCCGTGGGATCTGTGCTGATTAAAATATCTGCCGCAAGGTCATCATGGGACAATGTAATAAGTGCAATCGGAACCCTCCCGGTTTCCTGTGCGTAGGCAGCTTCCCTGAAGTTGAGGCTAACGGTCGGCATTATGGTAGTACCTCCAATGAGAGACTGATTTTATATTTCCCTTCAACTTGTGTCCACGCAGGAACCGCCGTGAACCTCAGCTCACACGCCACTGAATGGGCCGGGGGCTTTGTCCATGAGAATCTAAGAGACCCTCCAAGGGTCGTGGTTTCAAAGAATGTGATAAATGTCGCCAACTGTGCTGCCGTCAAGATCATTGTCCCGGAAACAGGTGTCACGCCTGCCGTAAATCTACGCCTGACCTTCGCCGGGCCTGCATCCATCTCTGACTTAATCGTTATGTCTGGAGACGATTGACCATATCCTGAAACATATAATTTAGTTGGCAATGTTCCGGGCCATGCTGGGACTGACATAATCTATCTCCCTGTTAATCTCTGCTGTGCACCATAATTTTGACGCATAGCTTTGTTTGATTGACTTCCAAATTGCCCGAGTTTCTTTGCGACTGCATTGTCTATCATGACATCAATCTCTATCCCCCCGGCTGTTTTTCGCTCTGAGGTTGTCACGTCGGCCCCGACATTATTGATGATATTAACTTCTACTCCGCCGCCCGAAGCCTCGACTCCAAGATTACCTCCTGCCCCCCGCTTCAGAGGCAACACAGCCTCCGGCCCGGCTTCACCCATCAATCCGGCCCCTTGAGCCATAGGAAAGACAGTAGGACGAGTTACAATCCCACCCTTTGCAAACGGAATTACATTGCCCCCTTGGAAGGCGTTGCCTTTGGCAGAGGTGAATAAGGAACCAAGTCCACCAGATATTGAACTAAAAAGAGGCCCCGTGATCTGCTGATAGACCATCATCTTTATAAGATCATGAATCATCGAATCAATCATGTCAGAAAAGGAAGTTTTGCCCGTTAAGGCAAAATCGGTAATTGCCTGTGCCGATTCGTCCCCAAATCCCTTGACTGCATCGGTCAGGACTTCCATTGCTGATTTGCCTTCCTCTGCCATGTCCTGGAGACTCTTAGCTGAAGCCTTCGCACCCTCATCGATGTCAGCCATCATTTGTATAATGGCGTCATCGGTTGCTGTAACTGCCTTCATGTTTTCGGTCGTTTCGAGGATTGATTCAGCAAGTTTTAATTGCTCTGGTGTGGCATTCTTGAGAGCAAGCTTATACAGAGTTATATCGGTGGCGATCATGCCGTAGGTGTCTCGCAGGAGTTCAAGGGCCTTGATCTGCCTCTGTATGGCTTCCTCGTTGGGGTTGATTACTGGGTCAATCCCGCCGTCACCATCGCTAGAAGATAGAGCCTTGATGCTCTTGGAAATATCAATGATAACACGGCTAGTATTCTCGGCTTCCTTGGCAACCTCCTTTAATCCGTCCTTCAGCTTCCCGGTATTCCAATCTCGTTTTCCAGTCAGAACGTCCCATATATTTTTTACGTTTTCAGAAAGTGCATCAGATTTTCCCCTTATATCCCCGAAGCTATTACCAATGTTGTGCATCGCGTCATTGATTGCCACAAGCGCGATTGCCAGCTTCAGTGGTCCGTACTTTCCGGCAAGAATAAAGCCGACGATTCCGGCATCTATCGCTCCGTCGGGCATCGAATTATACACGGAAACTAGGGTCTTCAAGGCCGCACCGGTAGCCTTGACGTACTCGTCGAATTTTTGCCCGATCAGCTTTTCATTCTGCTTAACCCAGTCTCCAGTTTTCCCTGCAACATCATTTAGGGCTGGGAGGAGAGCTGTCCCGAGTACGATCTCAATATTGTGTATATTGTTCCTGAATTTATCCAACGCAGCGTTTGTGGTTTTCTCATATTCAGTCCACGCATTCCCAAGCTTCCCGGTACGGTTAGTCATTTCAGCAATGCTTCCGTTCAGAGTATCCATGTAGGCCAATAGCGATGCAATACCAATACTCGCATTCTTTTTACCGCCGAGCATTTTAGTTAGCGCCGCCTGTGTTCCGCCGCTCGCCTTCTGTATCCTTCTTAGCCATGCCTCGAATCCTGATTCCTGAATAAAGTTTATGGCACCGCCAACCCTTTCAAATTCCTTTATCATTTGCGGGGTGGGCTTCAGGAGGGTTGTAAGCGAGGCAGAAAGGATATCGGCCGCTTCAGCAGTACTCCCTGATGTCTGCGTTAGGATTGCGAAGGCACCGCCCATCTCCTCGGCCGAAAGTCCCGCCATACGGGATATCGTTGCCAACTTCCCGATTACTGGGACAAGTTCCGAAACCTGCGTCTGCCCTTTCTTTTCGATTGCGAGTAGTAAATCAGAAGCATCGGTAGCTGTCTTGATTTCTCCAGCATATCCAGTCATTAATTTCGTTAAAGCTTTGACTGTTTCGCCTTGATCTATTCCGGCCACCTTTGCGGTTTTAGATGCAACAGTGAGCATATCAAGTGCTTTTTTGGGATCGGTGACTCCAGCAGAAATAACCTGATAGTAACCCTTCATCAGCTCGGTATAGTTTCCGATTTCCGGGGCAACACCTTTTATTGTTTTGTCGATTATCTCAAAGCTCTGATCTGTCACCTTCGCCATATTAATGAGAGCTGTCTCGTAATTTGCGGCTTCGGTAATGATGGATTTGATGGCACGGACTCCGGCGTAAAATCCCACATATGCCCCCGCTATCATTCCAATGGATTTGATGGTATTGTCAAAACTTCTCTTTACTTTGTGCATGGTTCTTTGCATAGCAGACCCGTTTTTGAAAACGGAATCCCTTGCAGCCTTCATGTTTGTTTTGAAGGCAGCTATACTAGCACTCAAATCAACCCTCAGACTTCCTACTGGTTGCGCTGCCATTATTTCCTCTCTTTCGCTGCCAGACCTTCAAGTTCCCTCTTCAGATTAAGCCCGTCTTTTTTCACTTTTGATCCCCTGTTCAACTTCTCAAACTTCGGCAACTTTTTTGCCCGGGTGAATGCCGCTATCATCCAAGCCTGTTTGTCAGACCTCTCAAGGGTGGCCTCCATTGCTATCCGGGTCTGATACGGGGTTAAATCCCAGAACTCCGTCGGTGAAATACCCGAAACAACCGCCGCACGATATGACTGAGAGAGCCAGTCAGGGTCTGCTTTTTTTTTACATCGCTTTCAGGCACACCCTCGTCCCCAAAATACGCCCACTGCAAAGCCTGTTGAACATCGTTTGCAAAAGGGATCAGGGGCGGGGATATCTCCATGATCTTTTCAGGGGTCATTTCAGGATGTCTTTCCCGGAGACCGGCGGCCCCCACAAAAGCCACTGTATCGGGATCGAATAGATCAGGACTTTCGCCGTACTTCTTCGACACCTCCGCGAGCACCGACCAGGTATAACGGAGAAAATACGGCTTCCCATTTATCGTCGTCTCTTTAATTCCTGTTATCATGCCAACGTCAATGCCCCCACTCTTTGTATTGTGATCGTCCCGGCCACCTTTTCATCTACGGTACCAGAATCCGAAAGACTGATAATGTACCCAGTGAAAGAATGAACTGAAGCGTCTGAATAGGTCAGAGTAAAGGTTTTCAAGGTTTTTGCCGCCCTTGCTGTTTCTGCGGCCAGAAGCCCGGCATCGTCCGAAGTCCAGTTGATATTGAAAGTAGTAGCTCCTCCCCTTGGAATCCCCGGCTCTTCTTCACCCCGTGTCGATCCAAGGTGTGTTTTTTCAATCATGTTGTGGGTATCGCCCGGAAGATCCCAGTCCAAAATCTCACCTATCGCGGTGGTTGCCTCCGGGGTCATTGTCGCCGCATCAGTGTTGTCTGTGATCGTCAGGGCTGTAGAATCCAGGGCAATGGCAAACGTATCATCGGTTTTAAATTGCACGACATAGGTGTTCCCGTTAATGCTCGCCGCATCCAGCCCGGCAAAATCCGCCGCCGCAACAACATTCCCGTTTGAAAAGCCGTGTGCAACTGAAGTTAATAGTGTAGGGTTGGCAAGACTAATCTCAGAGATATCTTTCGCCGCCCCCGACCCAGTGTTCATTGCTAAAACAGTCCCTTGTGCATCTAACATAATTTTGTCCTCCTATTTTTATTCAATGTGCCAAATAAACCAATCGGATATGACACGGTAAACCTCAATTTCGCTCTCGTATGTGTCCCGTTCTGAATCTATCAAACAAGAGCCTATCTTTGTTCCTAACACCGTTCCAGAGTATCCATCCAGTGCTTCTCTAATTGCATCGGCTAAAGATTTCGCCGCAGTGTATGTTTCAGCCCATGCCTCAATCTGGAATCTTGGGTGCGCGTGTCCCGACGGTCCCCTTAAATGGTGATCTCTGTCCCCTGAAATCTTGGTATAAAGTATCAAGGGGTACGTTGGAGCCTGTGGGATCGTCACTGGATAACATCTTTCAGTTATCGCCTTAACCGTGTCATCGTTTATTAGTATGTGTCTAATCCCGGCTTCGATCATCTCGATAACCCTCTTCTCTGTCCAGCCGTCAATGTGCCTTTTTGGGCTTTTTTAGCCAGCATCTTCGCCGCTTTTTCGAGAGCCTTCCAGAGTTCCTCCCTTAATCGATTAAGGGCAACCTTCTTGTTGCTGTCCCATGCCTGCCTCATAAATGGCATCGGAGGGATAAACCCCCTGTATGCACCGCTTTTTGTAAATCTCTCGGCGGTCCCAAATTCAAATAAATGAGAAAAGGGATGTGAACTCCCCACATACACCGTCACCCTTGATCTGTCCACCCGACCCCGCTGCGACTTCTTCAGACTCGTTCCGACCTTAATTGACTCTGCAAGCCGTTCCGCCCGCATCGGCAAAGTCTGAGCGTTTGCCTGTGCCGCTTCCTTGATCGGTAGAGCAGCCTTTTTTAGAGCATTACGAACGACTGTCTTTTTCATGGACACAGTGGGGAGCTGCTCAAGGGCGGCCATCGTTTCTTTCAGGCCATGAATTTTAAATTTAAAGGCTGGCTGTGCCATTAGCTCTTCTTTGCCTTGTCATCCTCTGGCTCATATTCAAGTTTTGTAACCATTATCGGCTCTTCATCTCTCATTTCCAGATTAAACCCGACAAGATTTTCCGGCAATCCAAGCTCCTTTCTCAAGAACTCAATTATCCTTTTGCCTTTCATGCTGTTTGTTGATATTGCCATTTTATTCACCTCTCGTCGAACACATCAATTCTATTCCATCTTTTCGCCCTAATTCCAATGCCGCCTGAATATCGTATTCTTTACTATCTGAATCAGTAAGAACATCCAGCGGCCCCACATCGTCTCTGTATCTTATCCTATATTTGCAAGCCAAACCCGCGACCACCTGCTGTGCGTTCCACCGTTCGTCACCCCTTAACTCCAATCGCTCTGCCCACACAGTCGCTGGGAGAGTCACCGGCTTGACCTTGTTCGAGGCATCGCATGTTTCAGTTCCAGCCGCTGTGAAGGTGTCGTAAATCACAAGATCAACTCCGAAATGATCTACTTCCGTGGCTGTGATCTGATAGAGCGTCCCCGCCGTGAGTGTGCCTATTGCTATCTCTGTGCCGACTTTGACAAGCTCGATCCATGTTATGATCTCCTCACCGAAGTCGTTTTCAGTTGTGACCTTTTCTTTGAGGGTGACGATTCTATCCATCCTGCCACTTCGCATCAATCAAACCTCGTGTGGATAACATAATTGTAGAGCAGGGAATCCACGGCACCGGCTATTTTCCCCACCGATACACCTAAGACAACCTCGCCCCGATTTTCATACATGTCAGAAATTCTAAGAAGGATAGCCTGCCTTATGGCTTCCGGTACGTCAGTCGCAGCGTCGCCATACCCGCAAACCATTACTATTTTGATCGGCTTCTCGCTGTAGAGCGTCCCGGTCGGCCATGATTCGGAGGGTTGCAGGACTACCCTGCCCGGTTCACTTACAATGTCCGTGTCCGCAATTGAAAGGGTTTCATCATAATCGTCATCATCTTCCAGCCTGTACGTCACAGCCGCCGACTGTAATCTCGGATAAGGCAACTCGATATATCTCTTTTCCGGCCAAGCGTCCAAATAGAACGTCCGTGTCTGCGTAATCAAGGCCCGGCCTGTCTCCTGTTCTGTGAGTATCCTTGAGGTAGATATGAGACGGTTCAGCATATCATCTTGTGTCGTATAGGCCGCCGCCTCCGCCGCTGTAGTAGCCAGCGCAAGATGAAATTTAACCTCTTGGAGGGACACGCATTCCGTTGCCGGGGCTGTGGTGATTGTTATTCTCATTATGTCGCCTTCCAGATGACCTCTAACCCATATGTCTTTGTGCCTGCATTCGCCCAGGCAATGTCAAGTTCATCTCCAGCCTCAAAGTCCAGTGGGCACCCTGTATTCCACACAAGATCAACCACTGAGGTCATATCCTGTGTAAGAATCACAACATCATATACGGCCCCGGCTCCATTATCTACCGTTGCAGTTAGGTTCCCGGCACCACCGGCAGCAGATAAATGGACGCGAATACCCTCTAATTGCCACGGAACCCCCGGCGCTATAGTGGTAGCTATCGCAACGGCACCTGTGGCCCGAGAAAAGTTTAATCCTGATTTCATTTCGACCTCCTTTCCCTTTAGAGGGAGGGGGGGGCAGCCCGGAGAGAAAAGGCCACCCCCGTGGGTGTTACGATTTAGTTGCCGCTCCTGCGGTCGGATTTGCATAAACGACATACATTCTTGTTCGCCCAGCCGTTCCTGCTCCTACCGAAGTCACCACACCTATAATATTTCTCGCCGTAGCAGAGTAAAGTACCCTTTGTTCACTTGCGATATACGCACCTGCCATCCCGCCAGGATGTTCAAGATTATTGATTTCACCGGCTAAGAGTTCGGTTGCCTTTAGATTTGTCGCTACAAAGAACCCATTGTCATCGCCCGCATCACCAACGATCATACTTGCCGAAGTTCCAGCAGTCCAGAGTGCAATTCCGTCAACACCAATATCTATGATCCTTGATCCAGCAGGAAGCGCTATCGTTCCGGTATAAGTCCCGGCCCCGGCTTCGGTAAATAATACCTCTGACTCAACAACTTGATAAGCTGCCGCAGCGATACCATCATTCTTGTTCAGTTCGGCTGCGGTGGCAGCTATAGCGGTTCCAGCCAGCTTCAAAGAACCCCCAGATTCAATATCAAGTTCGCCGCCTGATTCCACATCCATAGAGCCGCCAGAGGCTATAACTTGACGGTCTCCGCCTTGTTCTCGGTATACTTTTGGTTGATACGATGTATCTGCCATGATTATTTCCTCCGTTATCCGGTGGTTGCCCCGACGTGGCCCCGGATAAGACCACGCCGAGTACCCTACTTAAAGGGCCGGGTTATATGGCCGGGACATCCAGACCATGACTTTTGATGATAGTAATACTCATCGGCATAGCTACGGTACCCGTCTCTGTGTATGTGAGTTCGAGATATCTTTTCCCCCCGACATACCCAAACTGATATATGGAATTATCCTCACCCACTGCGTCGATAGTGAGAATGGTTCCGCTTGTCACGGTGACGCCAAGCATGTCTGCAGTCTCAACATTCGTGTAAGTAGACGCATCGGGACTGTCCTTGAGGGTGAAAACGAGTTTGTGAGAACCAGACAATCCTGATCCAGCATCCAATCCTGCAAAAATTACAAGTTCAGCCGAATTGAAGTCCTGGAGATCAATATCAGTGTGTGTCGCTGTCGCCTCAATCACAATCGGATCAAGAACAGACTCACATTCTATGTTATTATGAAGATCTTTCATTTTTTTTACCTCCTTAAAGTGGGGGCATATTTCAGCCCCCGGTTGTTATGAAGTAGCTATTTTCATCGCCTTGATTGCTTCATACATCACGATTCCCCCACCTACGCGCTTTGTAGTGTAAAAGAGGACATAGGGTTTGCTGGAGAAGGGATCTCTCAAAACCCTGATTCCGAAACGGTCGATAATGAGATATCCTCTCTTGAAGTTCCCAAAATAGAGCGGATAGTTCCCGGCCCCGATGTCTTCAACATTGTCATCGGTTACAGTAGGATATCCTAACAGCACGTTAGGCGCCCCAGCCTCAAGACCCGGCCTCCACAGATAGTTCCCTTCGCCATCCTTGAGCTTTCGGATAACGTTCAGAGTTGTCCGATTCATGAGCCATGAGGAGCCGTTCAAATAGACCGGCTTCAGAGCATTGGTAACGTCAATAAGTTTATCCGCGCTATTCAACAGAGAAGCATGTCCGCCTGCGACATATCCCATCTTGCCCCACGCATAAGAAGCGTTGGTGATTTTCGTATATGCGTCAAGTCCCTTCGGTTCGGAAACGCCGTCACCATTGACAAAAGCGTCACCTTCTTCATCGGCGAACTCAATTGCTACTTCATTGCCAAGCCATGCCGCTATATCAATCCTGCTATCGTCGAGAAGTTTCTGCGTAGCCGCTGGCATTGCGTAAAGCTCTTTGGTGTTGATAGCGATTTCTTTCAGAGTTGGAGTGTCGGTTTCGGCACGAGATCCTTTCTCTCCAACCCACCCGGAAGAAGCGCCGCCCTGATTTACGAGCTTCTTGTAAGTATCTGTCCCGATACTCATAACTGTAGCCAGTCCACGCATCGCTGATACGGTTGCCGCTACACGGTCAAGAGTCGATTCCATTTCTTCAGGTACGGTGAAACCTCCAGCCGTATCGTCGAGGGTAGAGGCGCTGGCCTGGACCTGAAGGTTTTTCAGGTCGCCTTCAACACCATTCCTGAACCATGAATCAAAGGCTTTGGTGTGAGCAGCCTTTGCCTGGTCAACTTCAGTCCCGCCACCGAAGGCACCGCGGCCAGCCATAGTCTCAAGTGCCTCAAGCTGTGTCTTCATCTCTGCAATCTGCGCGATATCCGCGTTGATCTTATCCACCTTCTCCGTCAAAAGCGGGTCTGCGTGGCCCTTCGCCTCAATTTCTTTGAGACGGAGATCGTTTTCGCCCTTGAATGCTTCAAAAGTTTTACCAAGGGCTTCAATGATTTTCTTAAGTTCGTCCATTTTAAAATTCCTCCTTTAGGATTTCATTATATTCATTATTCGTTCTACTTCTACCTGTATTCTCTCAACGTCCCGTTGAGTGCCTTCCCTGCGTCCCGCGAGAATGGCCTTTGCTTCTTTTTGAGAAAAACCCACATCCCGTAAGGCTCTCTCTTTTGATCGTTCAGTTGCTACTATTGATATTCCATCTTCTATTCCATCGGGGACATTAGCAAATATCGAAAGGTCAAATTTTGCCTTTGCCGCCCCGGTATCAAGGATTGTGTCAACAAAGCCACGGTCTTTTGCTTCTTTCGCTGTGAACCATGTCTCCTCTTTCATCATTTCTTTCAATTCACGGTTCCCGACGTTGGACTTGTCGGAATAGGCTTCAATCATGTTCCCGCTGATTTTCTGGAGAATGTCTGCCACCTCCCGAAGCTCGTATTGATTCCCGGCCATAACAGTCCAAGGATCATGGATCATATACATGCTGTTCTTGTGGGCTTGCACTTCATCGGCTGCGAGAGGAATCACTGAAGCAACGGAAGCAGCAAGTCCTTCGATCTTTGCGGTGACATTCGCCGGGTGCTCCCGAAGAGCGTTGAAAATTGCCATACCGTCAAAGACATCCCCTCCGGGTGAATTTACCCGAAGTATGATATTTTTGACATCCAACTGACTGAGGGCTCGGATCAAGTCAAAAACATCATTATACGGCCAGCCTATGACATCATACAGAAAGATTTCAGCTTCATCTGAATCGCCTTTTGCTTCGATCTTATACCAGTCAGGCTTATCAAGCGACTTGCCCCAGTATCGGGCCGCCGCCTCTGCGTTCTTCTCACTCCTGTAAGCCAGCTTCATTTTTGCCTCCTGTATCTTTTGTGGTGCTTGTGCGGGTCTTATAAATGTCCCCGCCTTCATAGGGGTTCAATTCCAATAATTCCCGGCATTCGTTCGGATTCATTATCTCCTTGTCAATCGCGATTGAAAATCCATCAATCTGCTCTTTGAAACTTCCACGCTGTAATCCTTGCGCTACGAATTTCGCATAATATGCTTTTCTTTTCGCCGATGGTATCAGATCACGGGATACGGCCTTTTCTATCGTCACAAGCCAAGGCATCAAGGCATATACAATAAAGTTAATCGAAAATTGTACCGCACTGGCAAAGGTCGGAGGCTTATCCTCCGATGAAAGGATTGTCAGGGGCATTCCGAAGAAGATATCCACAATCTCCGCCTTCTGGTATTTCCGAAGCTCTACGAACTGGGAGTCTTTCGGGGCACTCCCGACCTTTTGATATTTCATTCCTTCTTGCAAGAGCATGAGACGGTGAGATTTCCCGAGGCCAGAGTATGTTTCAGTTAAGGCACTTGCAAGGTTGGCATGGCCTTCAGGTGAGAGCTTCCCTGTCATCTCGACAACACCTCCAGGATGCGTACCTGTCCCGAAGTAGCGCGCTCCAAACTCTTCCGAGGCCAGCCCCAGGGCGATTGATTCCCTGATATATTGGATCGGGTTGACTCCCATAAATCCATTGATTGTCATTCCGCGTATGTGCATGATCTGAGATTGCGGAACCACTGTCATCGTTCCGTCTGGATATCTCAGCGTGTAAAGTAGTCTGTATTTTTCATCCTGTTTGACTTCATGAACTATACCAGGAGCCAAGGGGATCAATTCTTTAACGGGACCGGTAAGGGAAAGCCCCCTGTTCTTCAAGACAAAGAAGTTTCCTCTCATTAAGAGATGATTCATACACATGCCCCAAAACTCCGGGGCGGTCATCCATTCGTTCGGCTGATCATGTAGTAAAAAGTATAGCGGATCGTCAATAGCCTTCTCTCTGTTTCTCCCCTCGGTCTTCATCAGGTGACAAGGCAGGGTGCCGATTACGCGGGAAAGAGTATTGACACATGAATAGACGGTTGCCTGTCTCATTGCGCTATCAGACGACACCGACACACCAGAAGAAGTAGAGCCGCCACCGAACACAGACGTAATCATCCGTTCAAGTTCATGTGAGTTCATTGCCTTCGGTCGCGCCATTCGAGAAACTAATCCCATTTATTTGTCCTTCATAACGTACCCGATAATCATCAGTAGAATCCCGCACACCATGAACGCCAGCCACTCACCCCACTTTAAATACAGACCATAGCCCAGCATCCCAAGCCCACCAAACACAAAAACGTCTCTCACATCAAAAGCATGATAAGCCTTCGACACAAAAGACGTTACCTTTCTGAAAAAACCCTTAATTATTCCCACCGCATAGCCTCAATCTTTCTTTTTATGATTGTGCTTACGGCGGAAGGATAACATATCTTACTGATTTTTCACGTAATATTTGTAAAATCTGGAAGGTTTTTTGCTTAAATCCGTAACTACCTAATAACAGGCATATTTATTTTTAATAAAAGTGAAAATAATTGCATTTTTACTTGACAAACCTAATCGCTTAGCGTATTCTGTAATCAAATAAAGGGGAGGTAAGGGAAATGAAAAAATTTTACGGGTTTGAATATGCTGACGGAAGAAACACAACCTCAGGGGAGGTCAACACAAGAACCGGAAGAATGAACCGAGCTGGCTGGGCTATGGTCTTTAGCTCACAGGCGGCACGCCGGGACTGGATTGATGAAGGCCCACAAAAATATGGAGATGACCAGCGTGTCTCGGTATCTCGGCGGAAACTGCGGGCTTTATGCGCTGGGATGGATTTAATGGAATTTGATGAAATGATCAATTATATGTAAGGGAGGCAGGGAAGATCATGGATTTCATACGAGTAATATACGAGTAATATACGAGTAATATACATAATCAAAAAGAAACAGAGGGATTTTCTCAAGGAACGCTCAGAGAAAATTGGGGCGAGTATGTCCTGGCAAATCCGCAGGCTGATTGACGCGGAAATGAAGAAAATAAGGGGATACTAAAAAGGAGGAAGAGAAATGAAGAAATATCAATTATTTTCAGAGTTTAACGACAAAGAGGTTTACGGAGACAACCTGGAGGGAGGGGAGCAGATTGGCATTGATGCGCGCCTTATTAATAATATACAACTTGCCGCCGCAACCCTCGGCCGCAAGGGTGGCTCGGTCAAATCAGAGAAGAAGGCCGCCTCGTCCCGCGAGAACGGGAAGAAGGGCGGAAGGCCAAGGAAGGGACCTGTAATTTAAAGAGATACTTCATACCCGCCCCGGCGAACCGGGGCGACTGAAGGCTTTCATAAACCTATTCATCATTGTTTTGAGGTTCCCGTTTACGCCCAGGCTTCACCGGCTTCTGGTATTTCCGAAGCTCTATGAACTGGGAGTCTTTCGGGGCACTCCCGACCTTTTGATATTTCATTCCTTCTTGCAAGAGCATGAGACGGTGAGATTTCCCGAGGCCAGAGTATGTTTCAGTTGTCGTCTCCGGAAACACAATATTTCTTTCCTTCTCAATACGTACAGCCACATCAAGCCGATGGAGTTCAATTTTAAGCAACTTCTCCAATAGCTTTTTCGACTGTTTCAGGTTCATCGGTTCAGCCGACGCCCTCGGTCTACTCTCGCTTTTCCCCATTCTGACACATTCCTTATTAGCGGGTGCATTAGCGCGTGACAATCGTCACACAAAATCATTATATTCGCGGGTTCATACACTAATTCCGAACATATTCGTGTCTCACTAACTGGGATTATGTGATGCGGATGACGTGCCGGCACCCCGCAGCATTCGCAAAACTCCCCGCGCTCCAGCCTGATTTTCTCACATACCGCAATATATCGTTTTAAATTACCGACCACTTCTACACCATCTTCCTTGATTTTAGGGCCTCATCCCGTGGTATCCTCACTGTCCCACCCTTCTTGGTCGCCTGCATAATTCCTTGATCAACCCAAGAATAGACTGTTGATACAGCCACAGACCAGAATTTTGCCACTTCATCAACCCTCAAGAGTTCCTTGTCTGGTAGTTTTGGCATGGTTACTCCTTTAGAACGCGATATTCTCTAAGATTTCTTCCTTTGACATTCCTTCAAACATCGATTCCTCATGGTGCATGATCGCCCGACCTATTGCCATGATGATACAGACAGCCCCATCAATTTTGTTCTCGCTCTTCTGCTTTGTCGGGTAGTAGTATTTCACCGGCCCCGTGTTTCGGCCTTGTCTCTGCACCACATTCCCCATCATCCAGGTCAAGACGGGATCACCGCTATGCCAGAGTTTCCCATCATAGATAAGCCCCTCGGTTTCCTTCATGGGTTCGGACATAAGCGTGGGCCCTTGTGTTATCTCAATACACCGTTCCGGGCCGAGCCATTCCATGACATTATTGATGAGATAGGTCGCCTCCTTCGGGTCAAAAGCCAGCTCTGAGATAGGATGATCTGTGTTGATAGCCTTCAAATCGTTTTCGATATAGAGAAAATCAGTCCGGGCACCGGGGGTCTGGGTGATAAAACCCTCTTTCACCCACTTGTCATAATGTTCATTCCCGGCCAATTGCACGGTTTCCTCAGGGAGATAGTGCTTTGCGAAGACCACATATCCAGACTCACCATCTCTTCGATGCTCAAACACCAAAACAAGGGAAGAGATATCAATCTTCGAGGCAAGATCAAAGGCCGCATAGCAGGGCTGGCCCTTGAAATCTTCCAGCTTCAGGGAATCATCCTTGCAGGCTTCCCACTTGACCATGTTCATCCATGCGACACCGGCATTCATCCACTGATTAAGGTGCATACAAAGATTGATGTTTTGCTTTGACGCGTCTGTCATTGCTTCGGTGTATTTCCTGTGTAAGTAATCTTTGTTTATAGAGACTCCATAGTTCGGGTTCGCCTTCTTCCATACCTCGAAGTCCTTGAAGTCATCATCTTTCTCGATCCCAAACATTATCCCAAAGAAGGTTTCATCCTCTATCGTCTTTTCAAGTACCTTAATCGCCCTCAAATACAAATCGTAACAGGGTGAAGAGGTGTCCGTTCCCGCAGTCGAAATGACAAACATCATTGGTTGTTCTCTCGCGCCCATCCCCGTATTCATGTTGTCGAACTGTTCGCTGGTTTTATGCTCATGATATTCGTCAACAATGGCACAATGAGGGCTTGAACCAAACCCAGGTTTACCGATAAGAGGCTCAAACCGTGACATATCAGAGAGTCTATAGATGCTCGTGGGGTTCCGGGGGTTGCCCGAAAGGGAAAGTTCAAAGTGATCTGTCAGATCCTTGTTCTTGTTCGCCATCATCCACGCAGGCCGGAAGACCTCAAGTGCCTGTTTCTCGGAGGTCGCCCCGCTGTAAATCTCACTCCCCTTCTCTCCATCGGCAGCTAACATATAAAGTCCGGTGTCCGCGCCGGTAACACTTTTACCGTTTTTGCGGGGCTCCAGTATAAAAACCGTGCTGAATCTGCGGAATCCATCTGCTTTCTTGACCCATCCCCACACGCAACACCGCTTAAATATCTGGTAGGGTTCCAGTTTAAGAAGCTCCCCGGCCCATTTGCCCTTGACATGATGCAAAGTCTCACTAAAAGTACACCGTCTTTCTGCCTTTTCCTCATCAAATCTATAGGGGAAGTCCTCAGTCTTCGCCCGTTCCAGATCATCAAGATGTCTCTGGCAGGCCAAAACAACATAAGGACCCGCCGGGATCTTGCCGGATGTAATGTCAAGGCAGTATTGGAGGGCTGTTTTGGTGTAGGGTTTCATGGTATCTCCAAGACATTCATTCTGATATGTTCTGCTATTGCCTTCATGAGGTTTGGTGGAACGCTGTTGCCGATTCTATGAATTGCATCACGCCAGGGAAAGATTGAATCCGTTTCAGTTCCTTTGTGCTTAGTGACCGGCATTCAGTTGGGTGATATGCTCCCCCATTACCCTCTGATTTCTGCAAAGTCTGTGAGGGTTTGCTCCAATCAAGGCGCCTGTTTTTGTCCAGCTTCCCCACTGATTCACCTTTTCCATGGCAAGCAATTCTTTAAAACCGGCCATTTGATAACCGAGGGATGAACCACCGCAACCGGCAAACGTGCTTATGACTGTCGGCTTTACCATTTGAATCCACACTTCGGACATTCGTTTTCTGTATCTGCCATATCATCCTCATCAATAGCCTTATTCTCTTCTGGTACTGGTGACATCCAATCCTCCGGCAAATCAACCCCCCAGTCAACAAGGGGCAGATCATCCCATGTACTCAAGAGATCCATGTCCCATTCACCAAAAGCCGCATTGTCTTTAATCACAAACTCTCGCTTCTGTTCCGGGGTTAATCCACTGGCTATCTTAACAACAACATCTTCGCCGGACTGTTTGCTCGCAAGATATCGCATGTTTCCACCAAGGATCATCATGTTCTCATCGACAACTATTTCCCGGAGCTTCATCATTTCGGGAAACTCCTTGAGGGATTTGACAAGCCGCTCCATCTGCGTGCTGCTAATCTGTCTTGGATTGTCTGGGTTCAACTTGATCTCTGATAGCTTTACTTTTTTAATTTCTACTTTCATCTCAGAATCCCTCATATTTATTCGTTTTCTTGCTCTGTTTCGGTGGCCCTACCTTCTGAGCCGACGTACCGGTAAGACCAAATTCAACAAAAAACTTCCAGTACTCTTTCCGTGCATCACTCCGCAACCTGACCTCTGGCCGCACCCGGACAACGGTCTGTCCCTGTGAATCCAGTGTCCCATACAGCACACCTTTCTCCGCAAGTATCTTTCCGTATCGCTCG
>JAUVXT010000132.1 GCA_030603465.1 Deltaproteobacteria bacterium | reverse complement strand
GTTCGCTGTCAGTTCTGAAATAACCGCCGGTACGATCATGGCGTTTTTGTTTATCTTCAACATTGTCTTTGTGAAATCTGCCCTTTCGGATATGATAGATATCCAGAGTGACCGTCTTGTGGGACGCGAAACCATACCCGTGGTTGTTGGAGAACAAAATACCCGGAAGCTTTTGCAGGGAACATCGATATTTACGGGGATCGTGCTAATCTTGGCTGTTCCCGCCGGATACGCCTCATCATTGAGCCTGGTCACATTGATATCGATATTTTATATATGGATTTGTTTGAAATTTTATGATAGAAAAGCACGATTTTCAAATATCATACTTGAGGGTCTATTGGGAACAAACAATATCATCGCAGGGTTCTGTGCGTTTGTCTGGTTTATTGTCGAAAGACACGTAGCGTAGAAAACAAAAAAGGGAGTCTGAAAATGCACAAAACTTTTTTTAAACTGACTTTTTTGGTCTTGATGACTGTCATGCTTTCGGCTTGCGGAGGATTGCGCTATTCCCAGGTTGCACCCGATGCGCAAAATTTCAAGCCCGAATCGATAGGAGTGCTGCCGGTTAATGTGGGCGCTTACGAAGAGGCAAGGGGCGCCGCAGATCAGATTATTTCCGGTGTCCTTGTTAAGAAGAGATGGTTTGCCAACGTAGTTTCACCCGGCAAAATGAAGAGCCGGATGGACCATAGCAGTGAACTCCGAAATACGATTATTGACTACCTTACAAAGCTGGGAACGGTAAACTTTTCCGATCCCGCACTGAGCAAGCGGATCGGTGAAAGCCACCAAATGGAAGCCTTTCTTGTAGTGAACATAGATTTCTGGAATTACACGGTGGAAGGGAGTGACAAGGTAGCCAAGGTCGGTTTTTCTATGGATCTGGTTGAGGCGAAAACGGGCAAGATAGTATGGAAGGCAGGACATCATGAGGTGGAAGATTACTGGCTTATGAAGCCGGATCTTTCCAAGCTGGCCAAGAAGGTGGCCGATATGATGATCGACGAAATGCCCCACTGATAATTCTCTGAAAACTGAACAAATAGAAAACAGGAGGTAATATGCGAGAGAAGGTAGAGACGGCATTGAATGGCATAAAGCCCCGTCTGCAGGCAGATGGTGGAGACGTTGAACTGGTTGATGTAAGCGAGGACGGGATTGTAAAGGTCAAACTGGTGGGTGCCTGTGGAAGCTGTCCGATGGCGCAGATGACATTGAAGATGGGTATAGAGAGACACCTCAAGGAAAATGTTCCTGAGGTTAAAGAGGTTGTGGCGGTTTAATAAGCCTGAAGGCTTGTTTTATTTTACAAATCCAATATAAATAGAGGAGGATAGAATATGGCCCATGTAATTACAGATGAGTGTATTGCTTGTGGAACATGCGAAAGCGAATGCCCGACTGGAGCGATAAGCGAAGGGGATGACAAATATGTCATCGATCCTGAAACATGTACCGATTGCGGCTCTTGTGTCGATGTATGCCCGGTGGAGGCGATAACCCCCGGGAGCTAAAAGCGATAATGCTATTATGAGGAAGATCTGTACCAAGAGGCACGATCTTCCTCTATCTTTTTGCCTCTTACGCATTTAAGTTGATGAATCGCCGTATAAACACTTTTTCGCTTGTCTAAGATGCTTTTTGATAAATCCAGGGTTTGCTACAGGCGATTCCAAAACTCACCCTTCGGGCTCAAGCAGTTGGAATCGCTGTTCTTCCGCTTCGCCGGGATTTATTCTCAAAAACCATCTTAATGACCGCTCAAAGGAATTTATGCTTTAACAACTTTATTACGAAAGAATTATCTTTTTTTTATTGGAATGGGAAAATTTATTGTATTCGAAGGAATTGAAGGTTCCGGTAAAACAACTCAGGTTAAAAAAGCTGGGGACTATCTTGCGGAGAGAGATATCCCTTTTATCGTAACCAGCGAGCCGGGTGGAACTCAGTTAGGAAAGGAGATAAGGACGCTTCTCCTCCATAAAACGTCTCTCCCCCTCAGCATAAAAGCAGAGCTTCTTCTCTTTGCCGCAGATAGAGCGCAGCATGTCGATGAAATAGTTGTACCAGCCTTAAAAGAAGGGAAAATGGTCTTGTGTGATCGCTTTTCTGATGCCACCATTGCATACCAGGGGCATGGACGCGGATGGGAAATAGATACCGTAAGGAAACTTAATGATTTCTCATCCGGATCTCTGAAACCCGATCTGACTTTTCTCCTCGATGTGCCGGTCGATACAGGGCTCGGGAGGGTATCCAGCCGGGCATCAAATTACACAATACAAAAGGGAATCAAAGAAAAACTTGACGATCGATTTGAGAAGGAAAACAGGTCATTCCATAGGAGGGTGAGGGAGGGGTACCTGTTCCTCGCAGAGAATGAGCCTGAAAGATTCCGCGTGATCGATGGTTTAATGGGGATCAACGAAATCCACCATGAAATTTGTGTTTCCTTACTGGAATTGATTGGAAGGTAGACCGATGTCCTTCAAAGATATCTACGGTCAAGACCGACAGATAGCTGTTTTGCAAAGGACCATAGCGCGGGGGCGTATTCCCCATGCCTATCTTTTTTATGGCATGAAGGGCATCGGCAAAAAAACGACGGCCATAGCCCTGGCAAAGACCCTGAACTGCAAAGACGGGAAGAACGATTCCTGTGACGCCTGCGCTGCCTGCAGAAAGATCGATCATGGGAACCATGCCGATCTTTTTCTTATACGCCCTGAAGGAATTTTCATAAAGATCGAGGAAATCAGGAAACTGCAAAATCAGGCGAAATACCGGCCCTTTGAGGGGAAGAAAAGGATTTTTATAATAGAAGATGCCGAAAGAATGAATATACCCGCTGCCAATGCGCTCTTGAAAACCCTCGAGGAACCCGGCCCTTCGAATATCCTGGTATTGACCACGTCTCGACCTTATCTACTCCCCCCGACGATCACATCGCGATGCCAGAAGATCAGATTCGGTCCATTACGCAAAGACATCATTGTCGCTTTTCTGAAGGAAAGATTTGCCCTTGACGAGGAGTTATCTCTGACACTGGCCTCATCGTCTGAGGGAAGCATCGGGAGAGTCCTGAAAATGAGGGACGAATCATATATTACTTTAAAAAGGGATCTGATCGAAAAGATTACTTCCCCCGATACAGAGAGAAATCCCCTGCAGTTATTATCGCTGACCCTGGAGCTGGGAAGGGATAAAGATGCCATCTTAGAAAAGATGGATATCTTGAAAAGCTGGTACAGGGACGTGCTTGTATTCAAGGAAATGAAAGACCGGGCGAACTTGATTCATCCCGACTGTGCTGACTCAACAAAGAATTTTTCTGAAAGAATGGCGGGGCCGAATATTCTGAAAAGCATAAAGACCGTAGAACGTGCCTATCGCGCGATCGAAAAAAATGCCAACAAACAGTTGACTTTGGAATCAATGATGTTTAAACTCGCGGGAATTCGGCAGACAGCCGTCATGAAAGAGCTGAGCGTGTAAAGTTATGCATAATCAACCAAAGAAAAGCCCGATGAAGAAAATTGTGGGTGTGCGATTTAAGGAAAAGGGAAAGGTCTATACCTTTGATGCGAGCGGTATCATCCTGCAAAAGGGCGAGAAGGTCATCGTCAATACAGAAGATGGTATGGCGGTGGGTTCGGTCGCCACAAAAGTCAGGTTATCCACCGACGATAAATTGCCCCCAAACCTTAAAAAGGTTATTCGAAAGGCCACCGGAGAAGACGCGAAGGTAGAGGAAGATAATACAGGGCTCGAAAAGAAGGCCTTTGAATTTTGCTGTGATAGAATAACGGGAAGAGATCTCCCCATGAAACTGGTTGATGTCGAATGTCTCTTTGATAAGAGCAAGATCATATTTTATTTTACCGCTGAAGACAGAGTTGACTTCAGAAAACTGGTAAAGGATCTCGTACAGAGATACAAGTCCAAGATAGAACTGAGACAGATCTGGGTGCGAAGCGAGGCACGCATTTGCGGAGGCATGGGTATCTGCGGAAGGGAGCTATGCTGTACAAGCTTTCTCAACAACTTTGTGCCCGTTACCATCAAGATGGCTAAAGAACAAAATATGTTATTGAATCCGGAGAAGATATCCGGTCTATGCGGAAGGCTTATATGCTGCCTCTCATACGAGTACGATACCTATATGGATGCGAAAAAGAACATGCCCAAATGCGGAAAATGTGTCACCGTTCGCGAAGGGCGGGGGAGGGTCCTGAGACAAAACATCCTGGAGAAAACGGTTGTTGTAGGCCTGGAGGAAGGAACAGAGATAGAGGTTTCAGTGCACGATATCCAGAGGGGCTAGGTATCAGTTTTTCATCTGACAGCAAAAATCCATTGGGGTAAGAATATCATGCGGAATTCGTTTTACGTTACCACGCCAATCTATTATGTGAATGCGTTACCACACATTGGACATGCGTATACGACAATAGTGGCCGATGTAATGGCCAGGTTTTACCGGATGGCCGGTTACAGAACATATTTTCTGACCGGCACCGATGAACATGGGGATAAGGTCGCAGAGGCGGCCGGGATGGCAAATGAGACCCCCAAGGCATACACGGACAGAATAAGCGCGCAGTTTCGTATGCTCTGGCCGGAGCTCTCTATCACCAACGATCATTTTATCAGGACTACAGACAAAGATCATATGGAAACGGTGAAAGCTATCCTGCAGAAGGTCTATGACGCGGGGGATATCTATTTCGGAGAATATGAGGGATTCTATTGCGTCGGCTGCGAACGATTCTACAGAGAAAACGAACTGGAAGAGGGTAAATGTCCCGACCACCAGACCCTTCCCGAACACCGGAAAGAGAGCAACTACTTCTTCAGGATGAGTAAATATCAGGACTGGCTCATCGGACACATCACTGAAAACCCGGATTTCATCAGACCCGAACGGTACAAAAACGAGGCCCTTTCCTTCCTCAAAGAACCCCTCGAGGATCTGTGCATATCGAGACCCAAGACGAGGCTTACCTGGGGAATAACACTCCCCTTCGATGAAAACTACGTAACCTATGTATGGTTTGATGCCCTGATAAACTACCTTACCGGTATCGGTTACCCAGAGGGAAAAAATTATAAGGAATTCTGGCCCGTTGCGGAACACCTCATCGCCAAAGACATCCTGAAGCCACACGGCATTTACTGGCCCACCATGCTGAAGGCGGCCGGAGTAGAGCCCTATCAGCACCTCAATGTCCACGGCTACTGGAATATCGACCAGAGCAAGATGTCCAAGAGCAGGGGAACAGTGGTAAACCCCCTGGAGTTGAAGGACAAATACGGCCTCGATGCTTTCAGATACTTTCTCATGAGGGATATGGTCTTCGGCCTCGACTCCAATTTCGGTGAAGAGGGTTTTGTCCAGAGGATAAACTCTGACCTGGCCAACGATCTGGGGAATCTGACAAGCAGGACGCTCTCCATGGCCGTCAAATACTGTGATGGAAAGGTCCCCGAAGCAGGCGCTCAATCGGAGCAAGACACACAGATGATCGGAAGTGCGGAGGCGCTCCTCCCCGGTGTGGAAAAAGCTTTCAGCGCCCTTGCCTTTCACAAGGCCCTCATTGCAATATGGGACTTTATAAACATCACTAATAAATATATCGTTGAGAGCGAACCATGGGTTCTGGCCAGAGACCCTCAGTCAAAAGGAAGGCTGGAAACGGTCATATACAATATACTGGAGGCCTTACGTGTAATTGCCGTCGTCACATCTCCCTTTATGCCCGACGCTTCCGGAGAGATCATGAAGAGGCTGGGCATTGCCGATATTGCATCGCAGGAGTTCGACAGTATCCGAAACTGGGGCGGCCTGCCTGCCGGAAATTCAATAACCCGCGGCGATTCCCTTTTCCCCAGGGTTGAATACAAGGGTTCGGAAGAGGAAGAAAAGGTATCGGACATAAAGGAAGAGATCGGCTTTGAAGATTTCGGGAAGATAGACCTGAGGGTTGCTCTGATCCTGGAGGCGAAAGCCGTTCCTAAATCGGACAAACTCCTCAAATTGAAGATCGATATAGGAGAGGAAAGGACGATAGTCGCCGGGATAGGGAAGGATTACAAACCGGAAGAACTGATAGGAAAGAAGATTCCCGTCCTGGTAAACCTGAAGCCGGCGAAACTGATGGGAGTCACATCTGAGGGACTGCTCCTTGCGACGGACAAGGAGGAAGGGCTTACCCTCCTCACTTTCGATGGCGACGCAAAGGTTGGGGCAAAGATAAGTTAGGAAAAGTGACGACTTCGTAAAAAGCTCCGCTATGCCGACACATCGGCATTATAATTGGAAGTAACTTTTACAAAGCATGTTTAAGGCCGATGGGGGCATCGACCCCTACATATTGTAGGGCCTGTTCCCCGAACAGGCCGTGTATCTGAATAGTGCCCAAAAGAATCAATAAGTTATGTTAAATTCGGCCAAACGAGTTACTTGGAAGTCCAATCTTGACTTTTTGCGAGTCCACCAAAAGTAAAGGGTTCACCGGAACATTCCGGTAAACCATTCGGCAAGATAAATTCTACGATTTGAAGACTTCAGGTATTTCCAGCGGGACATCCGCCGGGTTTAGATACCTTTCAACAACATCCTTCGTGCCGAAGACATTCAATTGATCGAAGAGGAAGGTGAACTGATCTTCCAGCTCTGTGCCGATTGCTTCCAGCACATCCGGCGCCAGGTCCCACATATCTTTTTTAAATGCGCCGAATCCCTTTTTCCTCGTTTTATATATGAACTGTTCTTCCGTATCGGCTTCCTTCTTTTCGCCCCTCAATTCCTGATTGATATATCCGTAAATCCTATCCCTCAATGCGGCGGGAAAGTTCACACTGTCGTATATGATGTTTTGAAATCCCGTTGCCAGGTGGACTTCGGCAGTTTTTGTCCGGGGGAATCGATTAAAGGCATCGTCGGGAAGGGTTGAAGCCCCGTGCTGAACAGCGCCTGCCAGCCCGTACCTGGACCGTGCGATTTCGGATATTTCCTCCAGGGCGCCAAAGTCAATCCTGACCTTGGCTATTGATCCGTCGGGCAGGGGCACTCCCCCGTGTGCGGTGCCTGTCTGAATG
>JAUVXT010000072.1 GCA_030603465.1 Deltaproteobacteria bacterium | reverse complement strand
ACAGAGATGACTAAATCTACTATTATTTCAAAGAGTTGTCAATATAAAAATTGTTTTTCTATAATAATTCTTGAGAGGGTTTTGCTCATCTATATATTGCTTCTTCAGTGACCCTCTGCTATTCTCGGACAGCCTCCTAGTAAAGAACAAATAATGCGCCTGTGTCAAGGGATAAAAGCGTTTATGGGCGTTTATCGTAATATAGAGATATGGCGCCGCGTACAATAGCGACTTTTTTACTTTTCCTTGATGCACCGTGACCTTCATGCTATATAAAAACAATAATCTTTTGATAAATCGGGAGTGTTGGTGAGAAAAAAAACGAGGCAGATACATATCGGTTCTGTGAAAATCGGGGGTGACGCGCCCGTAATCGTTCAATCCATGACCTGTACCGATACCAGGGATGTTAATGCGACTGTGCATCAAATAAAACAACTGGAAGATGCCGGATGTGAGATTGCAAGGGTTGCGGTCCCTGATATGGCGGCTGCCATGACCCTGTCTGATATCAAAAGCGGCATAGATATCCCCCTGATAGCCGATATTCATTTTGATTACCGCCTAGCCATCGAGTCGATGAAACGGGGCGCCGATGGTATAAGGATAAATCCGGGAAATATCGGAAAAGAAAAAATTAAGGACATAGTGCTTGTCGCAAGGGAAAGGGATACCGCCATCAGGATAGGCGTTAATGCCGGGTCCCTCGAAAAGGATATATTGGCAAAATATGGAGGCCCGACGGCGCCCGCGCTTGTAGAGAGCGCTTTGAGAAATATTGAACTCTTTGAAGGATTGAATTTCCAGTCCTTCAAAATATCGTTAAAATCGTCCGATGTTGCCACAACTATCGAGGCCTATCGCGCTATTTCGGAAAAGTCGGATTATCCTCTACATCTGGGTGTTACCGAAGCGGGCAGCCTCCTGCGGTCAGCCATTAAATCTTCCATCGGTTTGGGTATGCTCCTTTATGATGGGATAGGGGATACTGTCAGGGTTTCCATTACAGGCGATCCGGTGTCGGAGGTGGATGTCGCTTACGGAATCTTGCGAGCGCTTAACATAAGGAAAGTTGGTCCCGATATAATATCATGCCCCACCTGCGGCCGTTGCGAAATTGATCTATTCAATCTCACAGAAGAGGTGGAAAAGAGACTCTCCGGGATGAAGAAGCATTTGAAGGTGGCCATTATGGGCTGCGTGGTCAATGGTCCGGGAGAGGCCGCAGAAGCCGATGTGGGCATAGCGGGGGGGAGGCATATGGGATTGCTCTTCAAAAAGGGCGAGATAATCAGAAAGATTAAGGAAGAAGAATTTGTCGATGCCCTTATGGAAGAAATCGATAAAATGACAAAGGATTAGTTGCGAGGAAAACGAGCAAAACAATATACAGGGAGAAATAATGCGATATTCAGAGATGTTTTTACCGACAGTGAAAGAGACCCCTTCTGATGCGGAAGTTGTAAGTCACAAGCTTATGTTAAGAGCAGGTATGCTGAGGAAACTGGCAGGCGGTATATATTCCTATCTTCCTTTGGGATACCGGGCCATCAGGAAGGTTGAGAACATAGTGCGTGAAGAGATGAACAGGGCGGGCGCCCAGGAGGTATTTCTTCCGGCGGTGCAGCCGTCGGAATTGTGGAAGGAATCCGGCCGGTGGAATATGTACGGCAAAGAACTCTTGAGACTGCGAGACAGGCACAACAGGGATTACTGTATAGGCCCGACGCATGAGGAGGTAATTACTGCTCTGGTTCGTGATGAGATACAAACATACAGGCAGCTCCCCAGAAATCTCTACCAGATACAGACAAAATTTCGTGACGAGATAAGGCCCCGCTTTGGTATCATGCGTTCTCGCGAATTCGGCATGAAAGATGCCTATAGCTTCGATGTCGATGAAACAGGCGCTGAAGTGAGCTACCGGAAGATGTTTGATGCCTATAACAAAATTTTCAGAAGGTGCGGTTTCAATTTCAGGGCAGTTGAGGCAGACAGCGGCTCCATTGGCGGGAGTTATTCGCATGAATTTATGGTTATCGCCGCAACCGGTGAGGATGCAATGGTGTTCTGCTCGGCCTGTAAATATGCCGCGAATCTGGAGAAGGCTGAAATCGCGAGACCGGAAAAGGTTGCCGTAGATGAATCGGAATTCGCAACCCTGGAAGAGGTTTACACGCCCGATGTAAGGACTATTGAAGAAGTGTGTGAATTTCTGGACGTAAGTCCTCAGGAGGTAATCAAGACCCTGATATTTCTCTGTGACGATAAACCGGTTGCCGCGCTCATACGGGGCGATGAAGAGATCAATGAGATAAAACTGAAAAACTGTCTCGGATGTGATTCCATCGAGTTGGCGACAGAGGATATTATCAGTGAGGTCACGCAGTCTCCCCGTGGGTTTGCGGGTCCTATAGGGATAAAATGCGATGTCGTTGCCGATTATTCACTCATCAATATGAAGAACTTTGTGGTGGGGGGAAATAAGGAAAATTATCATATAAAAGGATGCAATACAGGAAGGGATGTTAAAATAAGAGATTTTGCCGATCTCAGGATTATGAAGGAGACAGACACATGCCCCCGGTGCGGCGGTGAAATAAATTTTGCGCGAGGGATAGAAGTAGGCCATGTCTTCAAGCTTGGAACAAAATACAGCAAGGCGATGAACGCCACATTTCTTGATAAAGACGGCGCGGAAAAGCACATGATCATGGGATGTTATGGGATCGGTATCGGAAGAACCGTGGCCGCCTGTATCGAACAAAACAACGATAAAGACGGAATTGTATGGCCCATGCCGATTGCCCCCTATCACGTCATTATTACCCCCGTCAATATCAATGATGAAGGGCTTTCGAAAACCGCCGAAGATATCTACAGGAAACTGGAAGAGAAAGGGATAGAGGTTATTTTAGACGACAGGGACGAAAGGGCGGGAGTTAAATTTAAAGATGCCGATCTGATAGGAATTCCCTTAAGGATTACCATAGGCGCCAGGAGTCTTGCCGAAGGAAAGGTAGAAATAAAATCAAGAAAATCGGGGGAGATTGAAGCGGTGCCTGTTGAGAAAGTGGAAGACCTCATTTGTCAAAGGGTAAGGGAAGAATTAAAGAGACATCGAGGGTAGAACCCGGTTCTCCCGCACCGTCTTGCCTGTTTACCTCTCAAGCTTTTTTATGATCAGGCGAATGTCAAAACGGGTAACCAGAAGTAAAATATCATGATGATACGCATAACAGACATTCTGGACAAGACACAGGAATATCTGAACGAGTCTGATCTTGAGATGATAGAGAAGGCCTATATCTTTTCCGCGTCTGTCCATAAGGGGCAGGTGCGTCTTTCGGGAGAACCATATCTTATTCATCCCCTCGCGGTTACTGCCATACTTGCCGACATGAAATTGGATGTTGCTTCAATTGTAACGGGATTATTGCACGATACCGTTGAAGATACGCTTGCTGAAATCGAACAGATAGAGAAGGAGTTCGGCAATGATGTAGCCTTCATTGTGGATGGCCTGACCAAGATAAGCAAAATTACCTTTGGGAGCCAGTTGGAGCGACAGGCGGAGAATTTTCGAAAGATGATGCTGGCAATGTCTTCAGACATCAGGATTCTCCTTATAAGGTTGGCCGACAGGATGCACAACATGAGGACGCTTGAGTATCAGACCAAAGAAAAACAGCTGTTTACAGCGAGAGAAACCCTTGAGGTATATGCACCCCTGGCGGGACGGCTCGGCATCAACTGGATGAAAGTGGAATTTGAAGACCTCTCTTTAAAATATATGGGACCGCGGGAGTATCTGGAGCTGGCAGAATGGGTGGCAAAAAAGAAGGGGGAGAGGGAAAAGTATACAACCGAGGTAAAAAAGATAATTCGGAGAGAACTGGAAAACTATGGCCTGAAAGGTGAAGTCGAGGGAAGGGCAAAACACTTTTACAGCATATACAAAAAGATGAAGGAACAGCATTTAAATTTTGACGAGGTCTATGATCTGACCGCATTCAGGATAGTCCTCGATTCGGACGAGATAAAAGAGTGTTATGAAGCCCTGAGCGTAGTCCATGCGCTGTGGAAACCCGTGCCGGGAAGGTTCAAGGATTATATAGCGATGCCGAAGGCAAATAACTATAGATCATTGCATACAACGGTTATAGGTCCCTATGGCGAAAGGGTGGAAATACAGATAAGAACAAAGGAAATGCATGAATGGGCGGAAAAAGGGATCGCGGCCCACTGGAAATACAAAGAAGGGCAGACCTTTCCCTCGGAAGACGAAGATCAGATAAAAAAATTAAGAGAGCTTCTTGAAGATCAACAGGAACACAAGGACGCCCGGGAATTCATGAGGAATCTAAAGCTCGCCCTCTATCCCGAAGACGTCTATGTTTTTACTCCCACCGGCGATGTTAAATCCTTCCCCAGAGGCGCGACCCCCATAGATTTTGCCTACAGCATCCATACGGATGTAGGAAGTCAGTGTATCGGAGCCAAGGTAAACAGAAATATAGTGCCTCTGAGATATCAGCTTAAAAATGGAGATACCGTGGAGATAATTACTCAAAAAGGTCATTATCCCAGCAAGGACTGGCTGAAAAACGTCGTTACATCGCGGGCAATATCGAAGATAAAACACTGGATAAAGACGGAGGAAAGGGAAAAGAGCATCACACTGGGGCGGGAAATCTTTGACAAGGAGTTGAAGAGGCATCGCCTTCAATTCAAACGTCTTATAAAATCTGACCAGTTTAAGGATGTGCTGGCCGAGTATACATTGAATACCGCTGATGACATGCTGGCCCTCATCGGCTATGGGAAGTTGTCGGCCAAGCAGGTGATTCATCACTTCATGCCCGGGGAAGAGAGAAAAGAGGATGAAACGCTATTCGAAAAAGTAAAGGATAAGATAAAAAAATCCTCCCCTGACGCAGAAATATCCATTACAGGGGTTGATGATGTTATGGTAAGGTTTGCAAGGTGCTGCGATCCACTCCCCGGGGATGATATTGTGGGGTACATAACCAAGGGAAGGGGAGTAAGCATTCACGTTTACGGCTGTCCAAAGATTCAAAAGATGGACATCGAAAGGATCATCGACGTTAAATGGAATATAGAAAAAAAGCATACGCATCCTGTGAATATAAAGGTTGTCTGCAGGGATAAAAAGGGCCTCCTCGTTGATCTGAGCAATATCATATTTTCTCTGGGCATTAACATCAGTTATGTAAACATCGAAGCGACGGGAGATAGTTTTGCGACATGCGATTTTCAGGTAGAGGTTAATGATCTTAATGAATTGAATCGAATGTTTTCAGGGCTTAAAAATCTGAAAAACGTATTATCTGTTGAGCGGGTGAGCGATCCATTCTTCAGAGTAAACAGGAAGAGAACCCATGAAAAGGCCGAATAGATATTGACAGTTGATATGGGAGTACTATATTAAAACTTGAGCTTTTAATATAAAAAATATGCAGGGATAAACGGAAATGGGTATTTGTTTAACGAAAAAATCATTCATATTTACTTTATTGATTGTTTCTTTGTTTGCCGGTTCCAATCCGGCCGTTGGAGCAGAGGGGAAAAACGTAGTAATCATCGACCCGGCTCATGGGGGGACGGATATGGGAGTAAAGTTATCCCGGAACACCTATGAAAAGGATCTGACACTGGCAATAGGAAAACTGATGGAGGAGAGACTGGGTAAGATAAGGAGCATAAAGGCGCGGCTTACAAGATCTAAAGATATCAGCGTGACAATCGAAAAGAGAACAGAAACCGCAAAAAATGCGAAGGCCGATCTCTTTGTCAGCATCCATGTCAATGCCGGTTTCGGAAATAAGTCGAGCGGTTATGAAATTTATTTTTCCGGATTTAAAAAGCCCTCCGCAAAAAAGGAAAATTCAAATGAGATCGTGAAGGATATGGTTCGCAACCAATATCTCAATGACAGTGTTCGCTTCGCTCAGATTTTTCAAAGGAATTTTAGCAAGGTATTCCCCCGGGAGGACAGAGGGCTCAGGGATGCGCCTTTCCTTGTGTACGAGGGATTGACAATGCCGTCAGTGGCTATAGAATTGGGTTTTGCCACGAACATCAAGAATAAAAAGAAATTGACGAGTAAAGAGACGCAAAAGGAGATCGCGAATGCCCTCGTAAAGAGTATAAGAGAGCATTTTGCCACATCCGGAGGATAGTTTTATGAAAAGAGCTGGACGCAAATGGGATGAAATACGGGAAGTCAAGATAACGAGGGATTTTCTGCAGAATGCAACGGGATCTGCCCTGATCGAAATGGGGAAAACCAGGGTTTTATGTACCGCTACGCTGGAAAACAGGGTTCCCGGCTTTTTGAAAGATTCGGGAAAGGGATGGCTTACCGCGGAGTATGCCATGCTGCCCATGTCTACCCCGGACAGGATTTCAAGAGAATCTGTTCGTGGAAGGGTGGGTGGCAGGACTCATGAAATCCAGAGATTGATAGGGAGGTCCCTTCGCGCTGTAACGAACCTGGACATCTTTGGCGAAAGGACCGTGTATATAGACTGCGATGTGATCCAGGCCGACGGAGGAACACGCACGGCATCCATAACGGGCAGCTTTATCGCTCTGGTGGACGCATTCAGAAAGATGAAAAATGAAGGAATTGTGGATGTATTCCCTATCAGGGACTATGTGGCGGCAATCAGTGTGGGACTGGTGGGAGATTCCATATTTCTTGACCTGGATTATGCAGAAGACTCCGGCGCCGAAGTGGATATGAACTTTGTCATGACAGGCGGAGGAGATATGGTAGAGATCCAGGGAACGGCGGAAGGAACACCTTTCAGTCGTGACCTTATGAATCAGATGCTGGATGTTGCAACGAAAGGGATAGGCGACCTTACAAGTAAACAGATGGAAATATTGGGGGAATTGAGCTGACAAAAATAGTATTTGCCTCAAAAAACAAGGGAAAAATCAAAGAGGTTAACGCATTACTTGAGGAGAGCGATATAGAGATTTTATCGCTCTCTGACTATTCCGACGTTCCTGAGATAGAAGAGGACGGAGACACTTTTTTTGAAAATGCGCTGAAAAAGGCGCAGTCTATTTCAAAATACACGGGGCGGACTGTGATTGCCGACGATTCGGGGCTGGAAGTTGAGAGTCTCGGGGGAAGACCGGGAATCCATTCTGCGAGATATTCCGGAAAGGACGCTACCGATAAAAAAAATAACGAAAAGCTTCTGGCGGAATTGAAGGATATACCGATAGAGAAAAGAGACGCGGCATTCAGGTGTGTGCTGGTACTCTACCGTCCGGATGGAAACTACGATTACTTCGAAGGAAAACTGAAAGGGATAATCGGCTTTGAACCCAAAGGTGGGGAAGGCTTTGGATATGATCCTGTATTTATTGTGCCCCGGTTCGGATGTACAGTTGCCCAACTAAGTCCGGAAGTAAAAAATAGTATAAGCCACCGCGCAGAGGCATTTAAAAAACTGAAAAAAAGCCTTGCAACAGGAGATATCCTGATTTAGAAGCTCCGTGTGTGTCGGGGCGTGGCGCAGCCTGGTAGCGCACCTGCTTTGGGAGCAGGGAGTCGCAGGTTCAAATCCTGCCGCCCCGACCAATTTTTGTCTTGTCATGAGACTGCTATTCTAATGATCAATTGTGAAAATTAATAGATCTACTGACAGTCAGTCCTCTTTGAGGGTTAGTTTTAAGCTGCTCCGTTCGTCAATGATTCTTTTACCGCTTTTCCCAACGGCTTCTACGCGTTACGGGTCTTAAATTGAGATAAGGGTGGGAGAATTGATCAAATCTTGCCTGCAATTGTCTTTTGTTTTCCCGGAGTCAAGCTGGATCTATCTTTTTAATCTCGCTGTTGATGAAAGCCGTATGCCTGTCATGCATGGAGTAGGGACTTAAGAGAGGAGTCCCTGTTTCTTTTTATTGCAGTTGAAAGGTAGTTATGCAGGTCTTACTATCTGACAACGTTTTAATCACATCACTGGCTGTTAAACCAGATCGCTCAATGGTTACCATGACATTACGATTTCTGGGCAGCCAGAGCTCAAAAAAGCCGTTTCGCATGGTGGTTGCCGTTCCATCGAAGAGAACCTTTCCGTTTTCATCAACGGCATGTACGTTAAACTCTTTTTCGGCCAATTCCCCCTGACAGGAGGACATTGAATGCGTTGATCATGTATGCGTCTGTTTTTCATAGGGCGCTATGGCGACAACCATTTTATCCTCGAGAAGAGGTACGCTGTGTTTCGTTTTATCTGAGAATTGAAATACTATCTCACGAGGAGTGACATAGCTCTTTATATCCTTGTGGGACCACTTCCACTCATTGGCAAGAGCCATGGCCTGCATAGCGTCAAGATTCGTCAATGCGGCCTTTGGTGATTCTCCCTCATTCTGGCTTGTGCATGCCTGAAAGAGAAGGGTGACACCAATAAGCAGAAAAAGATATCTTCTTGGTGATTTCACTTGACTGCTCCTTATTGTCTTTACGTTTGACACATTATAATACATTTAAATCTTTTGTGCATCACTATTTCTTTCAGAAGGGCATGTCAAAAATACATCTGTAGTGGCCCTTCTTGTGAAGCAAGGAAACGTTGTGCCATAAAGAGGGCGCATATCGACTTTGCGTCCATAATCCTGCCGTCGAGAATCATGGTAATGGCATCGTCAAAGCGCACTTTCTCGACGTGCACGATTTCATCTATGTCCAGATTCTGCTCAGTTTTTTCGAGATCCATTGCGAGAAAGAGATGAACACGCTTATTTGAATGTCCCGGAATAGGAATGATTTCCCCGAGACGGTGCCATTTTGAAGCAGAATATCCGGTTTCTTCAGGTAACTCCCGCTTTGCGCATTCGAGGGGTTTCTCACCGGCATCGAAAGTTCCCGCCGGGATCTCCCATATGTCTCCGCCGGTGGCGTGTCTGTACTGCCTGAGGAGAAGAACAGTTTCTCTGTCCGGAAGGGGGACTATGACCGAGGCGCCGGGGAAGATCAATATCTCATATTCCGTTTTCACACCATTTTCGAGAGTTACCCTTTCGTGATTCAGTTGTAATGCCTTTCCCTTAAAAATCTCCTCACGTGAATCTATTGTAACGGGCATTGTAATTCCTTTCTCAGGCAGTTCTTTGTATACATATATCCCCTTTTATGAATCTATGCCAGTGAGAAAAATCCCGGGCGGTTGCGGCGGGATTCAGGGAGTGTCCCTCTCTTCCTTTCAGGGGTGGCAGGCATGTCTGTATGCTCTGTGTGAAAAACACTCGCCTTTAGGCGAAGACTTTAGTATGCTTCTGAGACGAAAACGTTTTTACGAAAGAACAATGATGTGATTGCCAATAAATAAAAAACCGGAGAGGATGCAATGAAAAGGGTACTGGTCCTACACGGAGTTAACCTCAACATGTTCGGTAAACGCGATCCCGCGCAGTACGGCACCATAACTCTGGAAGAGATCAATGAAAAAATAGGGGAACTGGCTGCGGAACTGGGATTTGAGGTCGAATGTTTTCAGACCAACCACGAAGGGGAGATGGTGGAAAAGATTCAACAGGCCCACGAAGAAGTCGATTCCGTTGTGATTAATCCGGGTGCCTGGACCCATTACAGTTATGCTATCAGGGACGCGCTGGAAATATTGAATGTTCCGGTCATCGAGGTTCATATATCCGATATCCATGCCAGAGAGGAGTTCAGGCAGTTCTCTGTCATTGCATCCATGGCAAAAGAACAGATTGCCGGATTTGGTGTGGAGAGCTACCTCCTGGGACTGAGGGCGGCGTGGGAACTTATCAAGGATAATCAATAATACTCTTATGAGGAGGTCGGAGTGAATTCGACAACATCCCTTTACGGCATATTCGGCAATCCCGTAGGCCACAGTTTGAGCCCCGTAATGCATAACAGCGCTTTTTCCGCTGTCGGTTACAATGGCACATATCTGGCATTTAAGGTGATTGATATAGGAACGGCGGTCAATGGAATAAGGGCGTTGGGGATTAAGGGTGTCAGCGTAACCATACCGCACAAAGTGTCGGTTATTGATTTTTTGGACGATGTGGATGAACAGGCAAGGCGGATCGGGGCGGTGAATACGGTGATAAACCGTGATGGCGTGCTGAAGGGCTATAATTCCGATGGCCTGGGAGCTGTGAAGGCATTGACGGAAAAAACAGTTGTCAGGGACAGGGATGTCGTAATTCTTGGCGCCGGCGGTTCCGCCCGTGCCGTTGGTTTTGGTGTTATTTCCGAAGGGGCGCGCGTTACCATTGTAAATCGTACCGTCGAAAAGGGAGAACGCCTGGCACGCGAACTGGGGGCGGAATTTCACCCTTTGTCGGATATAAAAAAGATCGACGCCCCGATTCTGATCAACACGACATCTGTGGGAATGTCCCCCCATGCTAATGAAATACCGGTGAAAGAAGAGATGCTTGACATGGGAATGGTGATCATGGACATCGTTTACAATCCGGTAAAGACCCGTCTATTAAAAACAGCCGAGGCCATGGGGTGCGAAACCATAGATGGTGTTGCCATGCTGGTGTATCAGGGCGCTTTCCAATTTGAGTTGTGGACGGGGATGAAGGCGCCGATTGATGTCATGAAAAAGGCGGTCTACGGGGAGCTGTAGAATATCCGAGCTTTAAACTTTGTCATTTCGAGGAGCATAAGCGACGAAAAATCTTAATAATACAGACCTGCTGAAAACAAGATTTCTCTCTTCGATTAAAACAAGGATTTCTCCCTGCGGTCGAAATGACAAATGACGGCAGTTGTGTAACGGTCATTATCAGGCCACTGCCATCCCGCTGAGTTGACCACAGGCCGCCAAAATATCCCTTCCCTTGCTTGCACGGGTGACGGCCGTGTAATTATGCTTTATCAATATATTGCGGAAGGCGTCTATCCTTTCCCGGGCGGGTGTCTTGAAGCCTGAACCGGGAAATTCATTGAAGGCG
>JAUVXT010000157.1 GCA_030603465.1 Deltaproteobacteria bacterium | reverse complement strand
TATTTTCCCGGTTCATCTTAAAGAAGAACCCCGGCGCCGCCATTATAGGCGAAGTAAAATGTTCGCAAAATCTGTACAGTGACATAGAGAAAAACGGCGGACGGGGAATCATGTGGAAGGCCGGGCATTCACTGATCAAGGGCAAGATGAAGGAAGAAAAGGCGCTCCTGGCCGGTGAAATGAGCGGTCACCTCTTTTTCGCGGACAGGTATTTTGGGTTTGATGACGCCATCTACGCTTCGGCGCGACTTCTGGAGATTCTCTCCGAAACGGGGAAAAAGCTTAGCGAGCTACTATCCGGCCTGCCCGAAACATACAATACGCCCGAAATCAGGGTAGAATGCCCCGATTCAATAAAATTTCAGGTGGTGGAAAGGGTAAAGGAATACTTCAAGAAAGGATACACAACCATCGATATTGATGGTATTAGAGTACAGTTTGATAACGGTTGGGGGCTGGTGAGGGCTTCCAACACACAACCTGTACTTGTGCTCAGGTTTGAATCGCTTACCAGGGAAGGACTCAATTCCATCAGAGGAAAAGTTGAAAAAATAGTTGACGACTGCGTGCAAGAGGTACAAACCGGATAATACCCCTTGTGTCATGTCAACGGTACTCTGTCATTTCGAAGAAGTTTTTACGACTGAGAAATCTTAGATTTCTCCCTGCGGTCGAAATTACAATTCTTAATTGACACGACCCCAGGGAAAAAGAAAGGAGTCGCCATGTCAAGCTTTTCTCAGAAACACACCAAAATAACCACTCTTTACCTCTTTGGTAAAGGGATGGAAGATCTAAAACCGAGGATCAGAAAAAGCGCGTCGGGCAAACGTGCCGTGCTCGTTATACCCAGTCTGGCAACGGAATTTACTGCGGAAGAAAACAGACCAGTCTTTAAAAACTTGCTGAAACAGCTCAGCAGCGTTTCCTATCTATATAAGATTATATTCGGACTTGATGGCGCCACCGATGACGAGGCTCTGGAACTTGCGGGACTAATCAAAGAATATGGGATTAAAAATTATCTGATTCAGCACAACGAGGGGAAAGCCTTTAAGGCGCTTTACGGAAAACTAAATGACGCCGGCTTTTCCCTGGAGCAACCGGGCAAGGGCAAGAACATGTTTATGTCCTTCGGCGTAGCCCAGTCGCTGGGCGCGCAGTGCGTGGGTGTAATCGATGCCGATATAAAGACCTTTCATCGGAGACAGCTCGACCGCATGTTCTATCCCGTTATCGTCCTCGATTATGACTTTGCCAAAGCCTTTTATCTGAGAATAGGCAATGGCCACATGTACGGACGCGTAAAACGGCTTCTCCTCGATCCCCTCCTCCTGGCGCTGAAAAGAAAGTTTTCCGATTCGGGGGAAGATAAGTTTCTCAGACTTATCGACTATCTCCTGGCATTCAACTATCAGCTTTCCGGGGAAGTCGTCTTTGACACAAGCCTTTTAAAACGCATGCATTTCGCGACCAACTGGGGCGTGGAGATATTCACACTCATAGAGGTGTACAGAAGGGCGAATAATGTTTGCCAGGTCCAGTTCTCCTCGGAACCCTTCGATCACAAACATCAGCCGATATCACCAGACGACAGTGAAAGAGGCCTCTACAAGATGGCCACCGATATTGTGGCGACCATCTTCTCCTCGCTTGTCATTGAAGAGGGGCTTGAAATATCCGATTACTTCATACAGGATCTTACCATAACGTACCTGAACGTGGCCAATGAGCTCATAAAAAAATACGCCGACAATTCAGACTTTTCGTCACTGCAATATGATCGCAATGCCGAAGAGGCGATGGTCCGCGGAATATTTAAAGATGCGATTCTCGACGCGGGTGACTACCTGACATCTCCTTACCGCCTTACAGAACGTTTCCTTCGGTTGATTGTAAGTGATAAACGATTCCATAAATATATTGACGCAGGTCTCGACAAGGATCTTCTTGCCTATGAAAAAAAGGATCGCAGACAGTTGTTCGAGGTGCCCCAGACCGTTTCGTGGGAACAGATAATCATGAAACTCCCCGGAATTTTAGGTGAAATAAAAACGATCGCAAAGAAAGAGCAATCAAAATATGCCGCGGCGATCAATTCGTAAAAATGATTGAAGCTCCCCGCAGCAAGTTGCGGGGAATGTAATCGCTGTTCAGTTCACGCGACAAGGATTATTCTCAGATCCATGACATTGGTCATCGTGGGACCCGTCATCAATAGGTCACCGATTCCCTTAAAGAAATTGTACGAATCGTTTCTTTGGAGATATTCCTCCGCGCTCTGACCCATCTCCCCTGCCCTCTTTATGGTGTTTCCATCGGCAACGGCGCCTGCGGAATCTGTGGGTCCGTCCGTCCCGTCGGTACCGCCGCTGAGAAGGGCGACTCCTTCCATATCATCCATGTCTATGGCCGCGGCGAGAACAAATTCCATATTACGGCCACCCAGACCGCTTCCCCTTATCGTCACCGTCGTCTCCCCTCCGGAGATGATACAGGCCGGTCTTTTTACGGGATTTCCCGTGGCGAGAATTTCCCTTATTATGGCCGCATGCACCCGCGCTACGTCTTTCGTCTCCCCTTCCACATAAGACGATAAAATCAGTGCTTTATATCCCAGTTCGACCGCCCTGTCACGCGCCGCGTTCAGCGACAGTCTTGAGCTTCCGATTATTACGGGATAGGATTTATCAAAGATGGGATCACCCTCTTTCGGTGTTTCCGGTTCCCTGCCCTCTTTTCCACGCATAATGTAGTCGAGGACCTTCGACGGTACTTTTTTCGTTATGTTGTATTTTTCCAGAATTTTCAGAGAATCATCGAAACTGCTCCTGTCGGGAACGGTGGGCCCCGAGGCGATAGCATCGAGATTGTCACCTATCACGTCTGAAAGTATGGGTGTTACGAGCGTCGCGGGATATGCGGCCCGCGCCAGTTTTCCACCCTTTATCCCGGAAATATGTTTTCTGATCGTATTGATCTCGTGTATATTGGCGCCGCATTTCAGTAATTCCTGCGTCGTCGCCTGTTTATCCGCGAGAGATAGTCCCGCCACGGGGAGTGGCATGAGCGCCGATCCTCCTCCCGATATGAGGCAGAAAACGATATCTTTTTCACCGCACTTTTCAAGGAGATTCAATATTTTTTCGGTCCCCTTAATTCCCGCTTCATCGGGTACGGGATGGGCCGCCTCATTTATCGATACCTTATTCAGGGAAAGGCCGTAATCGTATTTCGTAGTCACCTCACCCCCCGCAATTCTGTCGCCCAGAATTTTCTCAAGGGCCTTTGCCATTGCCGACGACGCCTTTCCTGCTCCCACAATAAATATTCGTTCGTATTTACTAAGATCGAAGATCCTGTCGCCGACGGTCAACTGATCACCGTTTAATACGATCGTGCGCCTGATTGCCTCACCGGGATCGGCGGCTTTCAGTCCATAATCGAAAATATCCCTGATATCGGTACGGAGTTTTTTCATTATTTGCTCCCCATTTTTTTTACTTATGATTCGGATTTTTTTGTTACATCCTTTTTTATCATATTCACCGCATCCATAAGCACTTCAAAGACATTTTCCCTGAAATCGCCGGCCACGACAACATACATGATATCGTCGCCCGGCAGGAGCGTCCCCTCTTTCACCTCCGCCAGCACCTCTATTATTCCCCGGCGTTTCTTCATCCGGGAAATTATCTCTGCCAGTCGTTTCCTGTCCGCCCTGACTTCCAGCTTCTCTACGGGATTCCCATCCCTGGAAGTAGCCCGCACAACGCCATTATGACAGAGTATCATCCCCGCTTTGTGGTAATCGGGATGTTTCTTTACCATTTTAACCATATTCGTCAAATCCATCTCATCCTCCCGTTAATATTAATTGACTGCAAAAAGCTCTTATGAGAAAAGAAGGCATGCGTGTCAGAAGAAGAAAAAGACAAAAAAACCTTCTTAAACTCGGCGACTTTCTCGATAAGACCCTTAAGAGAAGAAAGATCCACCTGGATATGGCGGATACTTCTCTCGTTGATGCCTGGAACAGCGCGGTCGGCCCTGTGATAGCGGCGCAGACATACGCCTTTAAATTAAAAAACAATACACTCTTTGTTAAAGTTTCCACTTCTATCTGGATGCAGCAGCTTCAATTCATGAAACAGGAAATCATAGACAAAGTCAACCCCGTTTTCGTGAATAAAACGGTAAAGAACATCTACTTTTCCATAGGTAAAATCCCTGCCGCATCCTCAATGAAAGACGACAAAGAAGATATCTCCTACCATGAATCATATCAGTTAAAGGCAAGGGACAAGAGACTCATAAAAGAAAGCCTGGAATCCGTACCCGATGAAGAGCTGAAAGGCATATTAAAAAGGGTAATGACAAAAGAGATCGCCAAAAGGAGAATTACCGAGGACGAGAAATATCCTTAAAAAGCGCCTTCATCTCGGCGCTATATTCGCCGTCTTCTTCATAGATAAAGAGCGGCGGCATCACAAAGAGTTCCTCTCCTCCCCCTTTCACACCCTCCACCAGAATAAACTCCGCCCTGGATGACATTTTTGAATGAACCATCCGCACTTTCTTCGGTTCTATTGTGTTTTTCCTCATGTTGTAGAAAAGACCCGCCCCGCGCGTGGCTGGATATATTATAGAGGCCGTTCCCCAATCCTTCAGCAGGTATCTCGCGGCGGCAAGAAAATCCGTCAAGGCGCCCTTCACTTCATGACGCGCCACGGCCCGTTCATGATCGGGATTGATTTGCCCCGAATCGAGCTTCCGGTAGGGTGGATTAAAGACCACCGCATCCATGGATTTCGTTTCAAAGATTTTTCTGACCTTTTTCACATCACAATGATTGATCCTGACCCTGTCCTGATAATCGTTTAATCGCACACTCCTTCCGGCCATATCTGCCAGCTCTTCCTGGATTTCCACGCCTTCAATGCGTGACGACGCAAACCGGTGGGCAAGAATAATGGAAATAACGCCGCTTCCCGATCCGAGATCGGCGACACGACTGTCCTTTTTTATCGTAACAAAATGTGACAGCAGCATGGAATCGATAGAAAAGCGATAGCCACTCTTCTTCTGAATGATCCTGATTCTGCCATCGAAAAAGGCATCTGCCATCTCATCAGTCTTAATCATTTCATTTTCATTATTCATACGATATCCCGAAGTCCCTGTTCCGTGATGCCCTGTTATAATACAATTGTACATAATTTGCCATTCGATATCGGTTATTATTTTCGAGTATGTTACGGACAGTTATGTGAAGTTTGAAAATCGGTGAGGGAGTTGTGATATACGAAAAGTATATTGATTTTTTTATATAGGTATAAAGACTTTTAACGACAGGTATAAGTGGCGGGTGGGTGGAAATACTGGCCTTGAACCAGGCAATACTGATGAAATTAGCGGAATGGCTAAAAACCGCAGGATATAGCCAGTCCATCTTCATGCCATTGATTTTTTTCTAAATGTCATTTGAAGCTCCCCGCAACAAGTTGCGGGGTTAGCGCTTGCTGTTCAATTCAAGTTGATCTGCCACAGATTTTAACCTTTTATCTGCTGTCCACAGTGATACTCCGGTCAACTGAGCAGACGCCAAAAGGTGGACGTCGACGAAGCCAACACCTTTCCCCATTAGGTGATTTTGATCAATAAAGAATAGAAATTCGTCAAATTCAATCGTCGGAGCCATTGGAAGGGAATGAAGCAAGGAGATGATTTTGTTCCGGTTTTTCAGATTACCACAGGCAAGCTCGCCAATGATAAATGGATGACACATAACCTCGGCATCCATTAGCAGATTTTCAAGTTGCCGGCTACCTTGACGCAGATGGATAACCCAAATTGAAGTGTCAACAAGTACCATGGTAGTTTTTAGGCAAATTTTCGTCTTGGAATGGGACGCAGGTTATTTTCGGTTCCGCCAAGTTTAGCAAGTCTCTTGCTACTTTCGCGGGCAATTAAAGCTTCTAAACCAAGCCTCACTAAAGAGGTTTTCTCTTTAATGCCTGTCAGCCGTGATGCCTTTTCCAATATCTTGTCTTCTATGTTTAGTGTTGTTCTCATATGCATTAATATGCATCAATTATGCATGTATGTCAAATAAAAATTTGATTTGAAATCAACGCCGCAATTCAGCGGCGGCAAAAAGTGTAGCGCAGCGGAGCTTTTTGGCGTCCGACTGAAATTGCATTGTTAGCTGCTGAATTACGCACTTTCTATAAGCCCTGACTCAACACGAGATACAGCCTCAAAT
>JAUVXT010000183.1 GCA_030603465.1 Deltaproteobacteria bacterium | reverse complement strand
GCGTGGAATCCCTTATCATCGATACATTAAATGGTCTCAAGGAGAACGGGATCGATCCGCATACAGTGGAAGCGGCAGTCAACACGACAGAATTCCGCTTGAGAGAGTATAACACGGGAAGTTATCCGCGGGGACTTACGCTGATGCTTACCGCGCTTACCACATGGCTGTACGATGGAGACCCCCTGGCCCTGCTCCCCTTCGAATCGCAGTTGAAGGATATAAAATCGCGCCTCAAATCAGAGAATAGATATTTTGAAAACATCATCGATCGTCACTTTTTGAAGAATTCACACCGCGCCACCGTCGTCCTGGAACCGGATACGAATCTGGGGAAAAAAGAAGAATCTGACGAGAGGGAAAGACTGGATTCCGCCCGAAAGGCGATGGATAAGGGTGAAATTGAAAAGATACGGGAAAACACAAGAGAGCTTAAGGAGATACAGGAAAAACCCGATTCTCCCGAAGCGCTGGCAACAATACCCACATTGAAGCTTGAGGATCTGGAACAGGAAAACAAAAAGATCCCCATGGCGATCCTCGAAAGGGAAGATGTAAAGATTCTATACCATGACATATCTACAAACGGCATATTATACCTGGACATAGGATTCAACCTGCATGAGCTTCCGCAAAAGTATATCCCCTACATTCCCCTCTTCAGCCGCGCGCTTCTAGAGATGGGGACCCAAAAGGAAGACTACGTAAAGATTTCTCAGAGAATAGGCCGTAAAACGGGTGGCATTCACTCCTCCATACTCACTTCCCTGGTAAGAAACAAAGAGGAAACGGAGGCAAGGCTGTTTCTCAGGGGAAAGGCGGTTCTGTCCAGGGTGCCCGACCTTTTAGGTATTATCGAGGATCTCCTCTCAAACCCTCGACTGGACAATCAGGAACGTTTTAAACAGATGGTCCTGGAAGAAAAGGCGAGGCAGGAACAATCCATAATACCGAGCGGGCACCAGGTAGTTAACCTCAGATTACGATCCCATTTCAGCGAATCGGGATGGGCGGCGGAGCAGATGGATGGTATAACCTACCTCTTTTTTCTGCGAGAGCTGGTCAAGAAGGTGGATGATGAGTGGCCGTCAGTGTCAGCCACACTGAAAGAAATGCTGCAGATACTGCTGAACAGAAAGTCCATGCTGGTCAACGCAACCGTCGACAAAGAAGGATGGACGAATGCCACGACTCACATCGATAACTTTCTGGGGAAATTCCCGGCAAAAGATCCCCGCCATGTTGAATGGTCGCCAAAGGCCCCCGATGATTTTGAAGGAATGACCGTCCCCGCAAAGGTCAATTATGTTGGGAAGGGGATAGATCTTTACCGGCGGGGATACCGGTTTAAGGGATCGACGGGAGTTGTCACGCGTTATCTGAGGACCTCCTGGTTGTGGGACCGCGTACGCGTTCAGGGCGGAGCATACGGCGCCTTCTGCTCCTTCGATCACCTGTCGGGAATTCTCACCTTTCTTTCATACAGAGATCCCAATCTCATTAAGACACTGGATGTATTCGATGAAACGGCAGAGTTTCTGGGCAACGTCGCCCTCGATGAGAACGAACTCACAAAGTGCATCACAGGCGCCATAGGGGACATGGATGCCTACATGCTGCCCGATGCGAAGGGGTACACATCCTTGATACGCTATCTGACGGGAACCACCGATGAATATCTCCAGCAGGTTCGCGATGAGGTCCTGTCCACCGGCGTCGATGATTTCAGGAACTTCGCGGAAGTTTTAAGGAAGGCCCGCAAAACCGGTCTGGTAAAGGTTCTCGGTTCTGAAAGCGCCATAAATGATGCGGTAAAAGAAGGGGGATTACCCCTCACTGTTTTTGAAGTACTCTGATAAGATTATTTTTTTGAGGTTATTTTTTGGTTATATCCCCGGAAGGCTTATTATCTTCGGCGACAAATGACTGCACAACACTGAATAAGTCGTCCATATCAAAGGGCTTGGCCAGAAAGGCATCTGCTCCTAAATTCCTTGCAGCCACTTCATCTTCCGGATTTGCGGACATGGCAACGCAGATTTTTTCAGGGTCCAGCTCCTTTACCCTGCCCAGGATATCAAGGCCGTTCATCCCCGGCAGACCGACCTCCAATATAATTATATCTACATCGTCATGCTCTTTAAAATAAGCCCACGCGGATTGACCTTCTTCAAAAGACAGGACATGCCTGTTCACACAGTATGTCAACAGATTAACTATAAAATCCCTGACAGTGCCGTCACTCTCGACTACAGCGATTTTTACGTTTCGCATTTAGATTGATGCACCTCAAGCTACCTTTAAGATGTCCATATTGATTATCTTACCGTCAAAGTTGATTGCCTTGCCGATAAAATCCACATTCTCTTCCAGTGCTTTTTTCCTGAATTGGCCTATCGGATTGCCTTCTACTAAACCTTTGGCCATAAGAGCAAGCAGACGAACCCTTTGACGAAAGACATATTCAAAATCCATCCCGCCTTCGGATACTTCGTCACCCTGTATGCCCTCCAGGGAGACACTCAAATCCGCATACCCTTTCGCCACATGATTGGCATTTGTTATTATCGCATCTTTTCTATGCTCTTCGGTGGGATAATCCTTCAGGTAGGCTGCGCACATAATAATGAGAAGTTGCAGCCTTGACAGTAGCACGTCTTCCGTTCGCATCTTTCTCATCCCCGGCGTATCCGCGCCCAGCCTCAATATTGCACCCCCACTTTCCTGAGAGGCGGGATCGAAATGTATGACGGGGTCCAGAATCTCCTCCCTCTGACGTATCTTGCACTTTCCCTTCAGAATCGCGCCATCCTGAATGACGACGCTGGGCGCCTGGATATCTCCAACAACCTTTCCGGATGCGTCAATATCGATCCTCTTGCCGGCAATGATGCTTCCCTTGACCTCTCCGCCGATCATGATATCGGAAACATATATATCGGCTTCGATCACACCCCCTTCTCCAACAATAAGAGTGCCACCCGTCGCAATTTCGCCTTTAAAAATACCATCTATCCTTAAGGCGCCCTGAAACTTCAGAACTCCCTCAAGCTGAATGCCTTCCCCGAAAAAGGCGCTTAGCGTTTCTCTTGCTTTTAAAGAATCAGGATTTTTCCTCTTTCGCAGTGACCAGATCATATCAATACCCGCTTTTCACAGAAAAACCTATATTATGTCTGACAATAAATCGAATCTTTAACGCGTCCAAGCTCCAAGTCACAGCATAAGGCTTCCGGCACAAGAAAAGTTGACCTTGACGATTTTGTCAAAAAACCCCCTATGCCATTTTACTGTATCATGATGGAAAGTAACCCGGAAGTCGAGAAAACCTCCGCTTTGACCCTTACGTCAAGTCCAGATGTTCCTGAAACATTACATGAAGGGTAATTGTACGATTGATAACGAATACGGCCCTTTCTGTCAAGTGAAAATTGAGGCGTTTTAAATTTGACGCGCCTTTTACCGGATGCCCATCTTCTCACCTTATCTCTTTCCGATATGGAGTATCCCCTTTGTAATATTACAGAGGTGATCGTTCAAGCGTTCAATGTCTGTAAGCATATCGGAATAGATGAGCCCCGCATCGCTGATGCACATTTTTTCTTCAAGCCGTTCAATATGGGTCAGTTTATATGCATCTATCAGGTCGTCTATTTCTTCTTCGATGTTCAGTGTAATCCTAGCCGCCTTCTCGTCATTGTTGTCGAGCGCCTTTCTCGTGTGTCTCATGAGAAAGTATGTCTTATCGAAGAGTTTTTCCAGTTCCCCCTTGGCCCCCTCTGAAAAGGTGAGATCATTTTCATATGCCCTCTGAGTCAACCGGACAAGACTTTCACAGTAATCACCCACCTTTTCGATGTCATTAACACTGTGAAGCAGTGCGGGAATCAAACTTCTCTGTTTTTCCGTCAGTTCATGCTGTGTTATTTCGATGAGATACCTTGTTATATCCTTCTGCATTTCATCGACGGACTCTTCATCGATAGAGATTTCATTTTTCAGCTTATGATTGTACGACAGAGTGCACTGCCTCGCCTTCTTCAACATTTCCTGACAGAGGCCCAGCATAGCGGAGAGCTCTTTGGTAACGGCCGTTATTGCCAGACCGGGAGTGGGGAGCAGGTTGTCATCGAGAAATTTCGCCTCTATCATCTCATAGTCTTTCCCCGGGAATATCTTATTCAGAAGTCCTATGAAAAGGGGCACGAAGGGGAGTAAAATGATCGTATTAACAATATTAAAGATCGTATGGGTGTTTGCTATCTGCCGGGCAATATCGCCTGAAAGCATGGGAATATAATGGAGGTAGAGGGGAATAAAGGGAAGAACAATCAATGTTCCGATTACATTAAAGAGAACATGGCCGACAGCCAGTCTCTTGCTGACCAGTTTTCCGCCGATGCTGGCAAGAACGGCGGTTATGCATGTCCCGATATTATCGCCCAGGATAAGATACACGGAAGAAGGAAGGTCTAGAAGGCCTGCCGACGCGAAGGCGATCACCATACCGATGGTGGTACTGCTGCTCTGCAAAAGGACGGTGACAACCACACCGATCACAATTGCCAGAAAAGGATGTTGCCCGAAGGTTAAAAAGAGATTCATGATCGTCTCATTGCCCGCAAGCGGTTTAACCGACGCCCCCATCGTCGCAAGTCCCAGGAACAATATGCCGAATCCCAGAATCGCCCGCCCCCGGTTCTTGTTTTTGGTTTTCTTCGCGAAAAGATAGACGATGGCGCCGATAAAAACAAAGAAGAATGCCGACTTGGTCAATTTGAAGGCGATCAACTGCGCCGTAATTGTGGTACCTATATTCGCCCCGAAAATAACGGGCAGGGCCGCCGTCAAGGTAATAAGTCCCGCGTTCAGAAATCCTATGAGTAACACCGATGTGGCGCTGGAACTTTGTATGATTGACGTAACAGCAACACCAAGTGCAGCCGATTTCACCCTGTTAGACGTCACCTTTTCGAGAAGAATCTTCAGAAAACCGAGAGAGAGCTTCCTCATGGAGTCACTCAAGAGATGCATCCCGAAGAGGAACAATCCCAGCCCTCCCATTAATCCCATAATTACACTGATTGTCATTTATCAACCTCTAAATCCGGCTGGACCGGAAAATTAAATATCTATTACTATGTGAAATATACAGCTTGTTATAACTTTACATCAAAAATTGATCACAGGAAAGATGTTTTTCCATAGTGGGGACAGATTTAAATCTGTCCCCAGGAAGTTTCAATCCACGCCCCCGCATGGGGGGCGACTCAGGACTTTGTGGAATGCGCTTACTTAGCTGGTGTTTCAATCCACACCCCCGCATGGGGGGCGACCGCGAATATAAAGGACATGAAAGTACACGAAACGGTTTCAATCCACACCCCCGCATGGGGGGCGACCGGGAAAAATCCAGCAC
>JAUVXT010000221.1 GCA_030603465.1 Deltaproteobacteria bacterium | reverse complement strand
AATCCTGGCGAGTTGAGGAATGATTGCACTGAAAAAATTAAGGGAATAAGCCATGATTATCAATTCATAGGAATTTTCCGGCATCGATTCGATCTGATTGGCTGGTCCAGCGATGAAATCGGCTTCCGGGTCAATTTGGCGAGCCGTATCGAGGAATGGTTGCCTGTTTTCCGTTAGCAGGTCCAGACCGGTACACTTTGAGGCCGGTACGCGCCGTCTCAAATGACTGGTGAACCGTCCATAGGCGCAGCCGATATCCAGAATCCTGACTGGTTGGTCAAAATCCAGGCCCTCCAGCGCCAGCTCATATACATCGGACCGATTTTCCGAAAACCGCCTGTTTATATCACCAACCAGGCGGTGCTGCTGTACCTGACCAAAGGTTTTTTTGATCAGTGCATCCGGGTGAGTTGCCATATATCGCTCCCTCGATTTTGTCTGCCCGCTCGAAGCGAACTTAAGATATTTTATGAAAATCCCCCTCCCTGTTTTTCAAGATGTTCCGCCTTCAGGCGGGGCAATTCACTACACAATGACTACAATTCCCAGTATAAGAAGAACCGGAAAGAAGGGTCGGGTCAAGGACAGATAATCCAATAGAAGAGGGCTTTCAATATTTTCCCCTTTCAATTATATCTTTTATTGCAACAGATCTGTTCCTTCAGGTATTAAAAATTCTTTACAGTGAACAGATATTATGGTTAATATCGCAGACTTTTAGCGAAAACACCCCATTTAAAGATATAAATGTATTATAGCAGAAATAAAAATGTCAAATCAACCTGGTAAGATATATTCTCTCCTTGAGAGATTGTTTCGACCGACGTTTCTGTCCGTCGCCCCGGTCTGTCTCTTCTTTATGGCCGGGTGTGCCGGACTGCCGCAGAAAACCTTGCCTGTGAGCGAAGCGGCAAAACCACAGCCGAAGGTCTTCATTATTATCCTCGACGCCCTGAAACGGACAACGCTGATGGAATCGCTCGATGAACTGCCCAACTTCAGGTCCGTGATCAAGGGAGAACACGCAAACTATCCCTACATATACTTTGAAAATGTCCTCGTATCGATACCATCGTCGTCAAAACCGTCAAACACAACACTCCTCACCGGCGTCTATCCCAACAGGCACGGCGTGCCGTCGACCCTCTGGTTCGACAGAGAGAAAGAGAAGATTATTACACTCAATTCCATAGGTCAGCGGAGGGTCGTCAATATCCTGAAAGAACGTAAAATAGACACTCTCTTCGATTTTGCGCGGCGTTCGGAAAAGAAAACGATGGCAGTGGCAACACAGGTGGCCAAGGGTGTAGAAAGAGAAAACTGGATACAGCAGAGCATACACCTCTGGGGACAGGCATTCATGCTGAATCTCATAAGCAGGGGCAATCCCTACCCCGATGGCGCCCACATCGACAGGGGAACGACAGAAGGTCTCCTGAACGGCTATCTCTACTCCCTGACGGACGGCCTGGCAGGAAAGATGAGATCGACGGGTGATATCCCCGATCTCGTGGTGCTCCATTATATCGGCATGGACATATTTACCCACTATCCCCGTTCATTCATGGCCGAGAAGGGGTGGTCTATAGATGAGATCCAGCGGTGGTATCTGAAAGAGGTGCTGGACCCTGAAATCGGGAAGGTGAAGGATTTCCTGAAGCGGCAAGGGCTCTATGAAAATACGATCTTCTTCTTTATCGCCGACCATGGACAAACGAAAATCATAAAACATCTCGATGAAAAGAATCTCATTGCGACACTGTCCAGAAATTTTACCGTTAAGACGAAGGGGAACTCCGCCGGAAAGGCTGATGTCATATGCATGCCAGGCGCCGGAACCAAGACGATCTATGTAAAAAACAAGACCGTGACAGACTGGATGACGCCCCCCCGGTTGATCGAAGACGTAAAACCGGTGGTGGACACGGTGATCGATACCGATGAAATGAAAAAATATCTCAATTATCTCCTTATCGGCCAGTATCCCGGAGAGAGGAAGGAAGGCAGGGCAGAATCGGATGTGTACTGGTTCTTTAACCTCGATCGTTACCGCACATCGGAGCGCTCGGGCACGGACTTTCTGGACGCCCTGGAATCGATGGAGAGACTGGACGACGCGGTAGGGTCAGAATTAAGGACGGCATACATGTACAGGAGGGATTTTCCCCGTGAAAATCTCCCCGATATCATCCTCATAAACAAGCCCGGGCACTATTTCGCCCCCGATAAGGGCAAATACGCTCATCACGGCGGCATATACGGGAGTGACAGTCTCGTATCTTTTGTAGTCTCGGGACCAAAGGCGCACCTCTTTGCTTCCCACCCTAAAACTGTTACGGAACAGATCGATGCCGTCGATATGGTTCCCATGGCCGCACGCCTTTCGGGAATCACGATCGACAGGCCCCTGGACGGCAAAGACAGAATCTCTGAGGTCAAATGACATGCTTTTTAAACCGCTCGCACGGAAAACATATCCTATAGCGGCTCTTCTAATCCTGGTATTTCTCCAAGGGTGCTCTACCAAACATATCGTCACATCTCCCGAATATGCCGGTTATGGAGGCGAAGTGAACCGGCACAGCCGTCCCATCAGCGCGGAGCGGGATCAAATATTTCAGATCATAACGGATGAAGAAGAGTTCCGGAATATCTGTCCCGAAGGGACCATTGTCAGTCATGAATCCCCGCTGCCATACCAGGTGGGGACTATCGTCAAGACGAAGATCGATCATATTTTCACGCTGGACTGGAAGGCGCGGGTGATGGAAATTATTCCGGGAAGAAAAATCAGGCTTCAGTTTCTCGACGGCTTTTTTTCCGGTGGGACGGAAATCTGGGAATTTCAGGAAGACGGCGATGGAACAAGAATATCTCACATCGTTATCGTCAACTCGGGAGGAATCATACGGAAAATTTTCTGGAGTTTGAAGGTCAGGAGGAAACACGATAAAATGGTTGAGGTCTTCCTTGATAACCTGAAAAAGGTATGCGAGACGCCATAATATGGAAGAAAGGCAAACGTGCATTCTGTGCAACTCTTCCCGCTTTTCTGTCATCCACAGAAAGGGCCGGTGGGAATACCGGCGCTGCGCGGGCTGCGGCCTCGTCTCACTCCGCAATAGCTTCAGCGCCGAGGATATGGTTGCGCACTACGAGGATTATCTTCCCACCGACGCAGGGGAAATATCGAACTGGGCGGCCATGATGAGGCCGGTAATAGAAAAGGCGGCCCGGATCATCGTCTCAAAAACCGGTAAGGAGGGTGGAAGGCTGCTCGATGTGGGATGCGGCTACGGCTTTTTCCTGCACGAGATGAAGTCGCTGGGGTGGCAGGTTGAGGGGATAGAATTATCTGACCACGGCAGACAATATACCCAAAATACCTGGGGCATAGAGGTCCATGCCGGTCCCATGGAGGATCTCGCCCTGCCGGAAAATTCCTTTGACGTGGTTACCCTTTTTTACGTTATCGAACATGTTACCGATCCCGTGGCGATACTGAGAGCAGTCCGGAAAATCCTGAAGCCGGGCGGCCTTGCGCTGTTGCGCTGGCCCCACTCCACACCTGTTGTGAAAATACTGGGTCCCCTGAGCAAACATTTCGATCTCTACCATACGCCCTATCATCTCTATGATTTCTCGCCGATGACGATGAGGAGGCTCCTCTCCCTGACAGGATTCACAGACATCGAGACGTCGATCGGAGGACACACCCATTCTGCCAAAACGCTGGGTCGCTGGGCCGCCTTCACCTTCGGAACGTTGGGGGAGGTATTATATTCCCTCTCCGGGGAACGCATGCTGCTTCCGGGAATCAGCAAGACGACGACCGCCTTTCGCCCCCTCGGTTACTCCCGCTAAGTCAGCAAGAAGAAATAACTCATACACCTTGCTTGTCCTTTTGCTTGTTTTCTGTGTTGTGTCAAAGCTTACATAACCCGTTATACCCGCTTCAACACGCCTTGAAAACAAACAAAATTACGGCGCAATCTGTATAACTTATTTATTCTTGATTCCTAAAGGAGATAAAAATACGATGACTGAAATAGACAAAATTCTCAGCGTGGCTGTCGGGGAAGACCGAAAAACCCTTTCGGAATTTGAAAGTACCCGGCTCCTGGCAAATTATGATATTCCTACGGCGAAGGTGACCCTTGTACAGAACATCGAAGAGGCAAGAAAGGCTGCCGGAGAGATCGGATATCCGGTGGTGTTGAAAGTGTGTTCTCCTGAGGTGAGCCATAAAACGGAGATGGGATTGGTTGCGGTGGACTTGCGCACAGAAGCTGATTTGGAACTTGCATTTAAAAGGATAAGCCGGTCTTCTTCGATAAAGGATGGAGGTTTCCTGGTCCAGGAGATGATAAAGGGTGATCGGGAACTGGTGATGGGGCTGATACGCGATCCTCAGTTCGGTCCCTGTGTCATGTTTGGCTTGGGAGGGATATTTACAGAGGTCCTTGGCGATGTCTCTTTTCGGCCGGCGCCTCTCAGTGAATC
>JAUVXT010000029.1 GCA_030603465.1 Deltaproteobacteria bacterium | reverse complement strand
TATTTTCGGACGCGGGTTCGACTCCCGCCGCCTCCACCAGATACATTGGGTTCAGTAATTACAGTAACATACAGAGGGTAGGGGCCATGGAGGAAATGGAGTCAGGTCTTGCAATGACACATTTCGTACAGGTTATTTTTTATTTCTCTGACTTTCAGCGCGGCGTATCGCGCGACTGATCGTTGAATAGTGTACGCCTGCATAATCTGCTATCTCTTTCATGGTGTATCCATGGAATGTATAGGCATTGTAGATTATATCATCACTTTTATGAAGGTCTTTGCCTCGCAGGTCATGAAGCAGTTTTTCAAGCGTAGAACGCGTCGCATATCGGTGAATACGTGGCACCTCCCTGATATCCTGTTTTCCCTTCAGATTAGTTTTTATATGATCAAGAAACCCTTTCGAGCCAAGAAACATTTGCCCCTTTAATTCGCTCCAGAGGGTTTTCTCCCCGATGCCCTCATGGATATATTCTCTATACGATTTGACAGCTTCTTCTTTTGTTTCTCCGAATTGTGACAGAAGCCAGTCAATGGTGAGGAATGGAGGTCTTTTTGTCAGGCCCGCCGTTGCACTATAACTGTTCCAGAGCCATTGCTCAGGGCTGTGGACAATAGCGACTCGTACCGGATTTAAGATAACGTAACGGCACAACGATAGCAGGTAACTTTCTTTCTCAACAAGTATTGCCTTATATCGACCCTGAAAGAGATGACCGACGCTGTCATAGCGCTGGTTGAACTTTTGAGTATAAACGCCATTCAGCTGTCTCATGCCTTGGGAAAGATTTCCCTCCGGTGTCTCGACGATGAGATGATAATGATTTGTCATGAGGCAGTAGGAATGACATAGCCAGTTGCATTGTTCTACGACAGACTGGAGCACTTCGAGAAAAGTGGTCTTATCTCTATCATCACGATAAATATCCTGGCGGGCATTTCCCCGTGAGGTAATGTGATACAAAGCGCCGGGGTATTCTATGCGGAGTGGTCGTGACATAGTTTTATCTATATCGCATCTCATGTTGCATTGCAAGACCTGACCCCCTTTCCCCTGACCCCCTTTCCCCCCTTTCCCCTGACCCCCTTTCCCCCGCAGCTCTTCTGTTAAACAATCTGCGGTTTCTCCAGATCATGCATAAAAAAGTTGATTTTTTTCTTTGTATATTGTAAGTGACATATTCAATATGCATAGATACATTCCTCGACATATAGAACGTAAACTTCGTGATTCTCTCGGCGCTTTCCCGGTAACCGCATTGCTGGGACCACGACAGTGTGGAAAATCGACGCTGGCCCGAAAGATTATTAAATCACGCAACAACACCGTTTTTCTTGACCTTGAAAAGCCATCAGATCTTCGCAAACTGGAAGACGCTGAATTCTTCATCTCTACACAACAGGAAAAACTGATCTGTCTTGATGAGGTACAAAGAATTCCGGATTTGTTTCCTGTAATTCGTTCAGCTGTGGATGCCGATCGCCGACCAGGCAGGTTTTTGATTCTTGGCTCCGCGTCGCAGGACCTGATTCGTCAGAGTGCGGAGAGTCTCGCCGGGCGTATCCACTATATAGAATTAACGCCCTTTACCTATCGAGAGCTCCTCGATTATGACTGGAAAACGTATAAGGATTTCATGACTGCCTGGGTTCGGGGTGGATTTCCGGAATCAACACTTGCCGATTCGGAAGAACATAGCTGCACTTGGCGTCATGATTTCATTAGAACCTTCCTTGAACGGGATATTCCACAGATGGGTTTTGCAATTCCGTCGATAACTGTTCGCCGTTTCTGGACAATGCTGGCTCACTATCACGGGCAGACATTGAACACGTCCAAACTGGGGCAGTCTCTGGGAACAACACATCCGACGATTCGAAGGTATCTTGATATCTTGGAACAGACTTTTATGGTTCGCGTGCTGCCACCGCTCGTAACCAATATTAAAAAACGATTAATAAAGTCACCGAAAGTATATATTCGGGACAGCGGTATCCTCCATAGCCTTCTCGAGATTGATGATGCTGAAGAACTCTTGGGGCACCCCGTCATAGGGACATCATGGGAAGGATGGTGCATTGAACAGATCGTCAACGCAATGCCGCGAGGGCACGCATATTTTTACAGAACCTCATCCGGCGAAGAGATAGACCTTATTGTCGAGCGTGGAGAAAAGAGATTTGCCTTCGAGTTCAAGGCCTCAATGGTGCCAAAAGTGAGCAAAGGATTTTCGGACACACTGAAAGCCTTGAAGCCGTTGAAAACATGGATTGTGGCGCCGGTGACGGAGTCATATCAGATTTCTGAGGGCGCCACTGTGTGCAGCCTTGAAACAGTATTGAAAGAACTGGAAGATTTCAGATAGGTTATAAGGAAAAACTATCAAAAAATGGGTGCGCCATAAAGAGTATCTCCCATCTATTGTTTCCGGAGGGGGTTTTCGACAGTGAAGACCATAACGGAGATTCGCCGGATGATTCAGGCTGCTGAGGAAGAATTAGCTTTTCTTGATGCCCGGCGCGCGGAACTCCTTGGCCTGATCAATAGACTGAATGGTGAAAAGGAATCTGTCGAAAAATCTCGGCCCGTAACGTCTCTCCTTCATAAGAGATTCCTCACAAACAAATCCCCTCAGTGTGAAAAGGTTGCCCTTTCCCGCTCGCTCTTCAGCGGAAGAGAAGATGTATACGCCAGAAGATTCGAAAGCGCGAGAACGGGTAAAAAAGGTTATCAACCGGCCTGCCGCCATGAGTGGGTTAAGGGACTATGCGAAAAACCGAGCATGAGGTGCGGCGAGTGTGATCATCGGGATTTTCTTCCTGTTACCGATGAAGTAATCAGAAATCACCTTCTTGGAACAGATCCGCAGGGACGCTTTAAATCTGATTTTACCATTGGCGTCTATCCCTTATTGTCCGATGAAACCTGCCGATTTCTGGCGGCTGATTTCGATAAAACCACCTGGGCTGAAGACGCAGTCGCAGTTATCGAAACCTGTAAATCTTATGATATACCTGCAGTTATCGAACGGTCCCGTTCCGGCAAGGGCGCTCACGTATGGATATTCTTTTCCGAAGCGGTACCAGCGGTCCTGGCGCGAAAGATGGGCGCTTTCATCCTGACGGAGACGATGGAACGCCGTCCCGAAATAGGTCTCGATTCCTATGATCGTTTCTTTCCCAATCAAGATACAATGCCGAAGGGTGGTTTCGGAAACCTTATCGCACTCCCCTTACAAAAAAGACCTAGAGAAAAGGGCGGGAGCCTTTTCATTGATGAAAACTTGCTGCCATACCGGGATCAATGGGCATTTCTTTCGTCGGTCCGGCGCATGAGCCGTCGTGAAGTAGAAAAAATCGTTGAGGCGGCTGTGGCTCGCGGGCGAGTGATCGGTATAAGAATGGTCGTTACTGATGAAGATGACAAGCCATGGAGGGCGCCCCCCTCCGGACAGAAGAAAGAGCCACCCATCAGAGACATGCTCCCGGAGCAAATCGACCTCATGCTTGGAAATCAGATTTATATCGCAAAAGATAAATTGCCGCCCGCCTTAACCAATCGCCTGATTCGTCTTGCCGCATTTCAAAACCCCGAATTCTATAAAGCTCAGGCATTGCGACTGTCAACGTACAATAAGCCTCGAATTATCAGTTGCTGTGAGGATTTTTCAAAGCATATCGGCATACCGAGGGGTTGCCTTGAAGACGTAAAAGCACTTTTGCGATCTCTGGATATTAAATCGAAGGTAATAGACGAAAGGTTCACAGGAACCCCCATAAACGCACACTTTACCGGCGCTTTAAGACCGGAGCAACAACCTGCCGCTGACACATTGTTGCATCATGACACAGGGGTGCTTTCAGCCACAACAGCCTTTGGGAAAACAGTTATAGCCGCCTATCTGATAGCCAGGCGCGGCGTAAATACGCTTATTTTGGTTCACCGCAAACAATTGCTCGATCAGTGGATTGATCGTTTGAGGAGTTTCCTTGATCTTGATCCCGAAGAAATAGGCCAAATCGGTGGAGGGAAACGAAAGCCCTTGGGCATAATCGATATAGCGACAATCCAAAGCCTGAACAAAAAAGGTGTCGTCGATGACATCGTGGGGGAATACGGGCATCTCGTTGTCGACGAGTGTCACCATATTTCGGCCAGGAGCTTTGAAATTGTTGCCAGACAGTGCAAGGCAATATATGTAACCGGACTGTCAGCTACAGTGACACGAAAAGACGGCCATCACCCCATTATCTTCATGCAATGCGGTCCGGTCAGATACCGGGTCAGTGAACGCAAAGAGGCGGCAGCCAGACCCTTTAATCACAGGGTGATTGTTCGTAATCCCGGTTTTATATTGCCGGATGTTCTTGAGGACAAAAGGGATCTCACCATCCACGAACTATATTCCGCCCTAATCGGCAATGATGATCGGAACAACATGATTATTGACGATGTTCTAAAATCCCTCAGCGAAAAACGTTTCCCCCTTTTACTAACGGAACGGCGGGATCATCTTGCACTCCTGGCTGACCGTTTATCGCCTATTATTCGTAATGTAATCGTATTCAAAGGAGGTATGGGCATAAAACAGAGACGTCTGCAGATGGAAAAAATGACAGGCATTAACGATAAAGAAGAGCGCGTTATCATCGCCACCGGCAGGTACCTTGGTGAAGGATTCGACGATGCCAGGCTGGATACCCTGTTTCTCACTCTTCCCGTATCGTGGCGCGGCACACTGGTCCAGTATGCCGGACGTCTTCACCGCCTGCATGATATGAAAAAGGACGTCATCATTTACGATTATGCGGACATTGATGTTCCGATGCTTGCTAAAAGGTATAAAAAGAGACGACGCGGATATAAGGCCATCGGGTATGAAATAACGGGATAAAAAAGAGGAATCAGGGCCTATACTTTTGATAAAAGGATAGGTTGCTTTTCTTTGACTGTCAAGGGTGCAGACACCTATAGTGTCAGACACCTATAGCATATACTTTCCCTGCTCTCCCGGGAAAGATGGAACGACATACTTAAGAAATCTGTTCACAAGCTTTCCCTTGATGCCAAGAGTGGTGCAAAGCCTTTCGACAGGTGAAATGAGCAAGAGCAGAGGGAGCAGATACGTCGCAATCAAAATTCTGAAGAAACCGTAACGAAGTTTTCGTATTGAAACAAAATTATTTCTGATAAAAGGAGACAATGAAAACCGCAGGATCAAGAAGAAAGGGGGGACAAAAAAAACGGTGAGCACGGAAAAAATCTCAAAGGCCAGATCGAGTGTCTTATTTTTGCCGATGAGATCACGGAGATTGTCCCGTGTATAGGTGTTCGGTCTGTCAGATGACATCGCTTCTAAAAACCATTTGATAGGAAGATAAGAAATAACATAGAAAGATATGGCAACAATATCTGTTACAGGTCTGAAGTGGCTCACATTATTGCTATATATCGTTTCGATTTCGAGAGATCGTATTGTGAATCCCGAATCTCCCGCCTTCAACAAAAATTCCGTTTCTGTCACATAGCGATCGGTTGTCAGGAGGATATTTTTGACTGTCGAGAGGGGGTAGAGCCGGAAACCGCACTGCGTATCCTCTATGAATTGATTTGCACCGAGAGAGACATAGAATCGCGCGACATGCATTGAATTATACCGCTCTCTCGGTATCTTATGCGTGTCATGCATCCTGGAACCAACGATAACGGCTTCAGGGCAGCTATGATGCGCTTCAATGAAACGGGGGATATCTGCAGGGTTATGCTGACCATCGGCATCCACACTTATTACAGCATCGTATCCCGCATCGATAGCCTTCCGGAAAAGTGCCTTCAACGCATGCCCTTTCCCACGGTTCTTCTCGATCAATACAACCTGGGCGCCTGCTTTGGCGGCAATATCAGCCGTATTGTCTGTTGAGCCGTCATCTGCAACAATAACATCAGAAACGTATTGTAACGATCCTTTGACCACATTCCTTATGGTTTGAGCGGCATTATATGCCGGAATGACTACACATATTTTAGGTGTCATCTATTTTTTCGCACTATGAAATTTCTCATTTCTGCTTCTTGTACCATTTCATAAATCAAAGGTACATTCTAGGAAACTGGGGACGGGTTCTCATTTCCATCCATTTTCTCTTGGGGCAGCAGCTCTGACCTGTGCTCGTTTCGGTACAGGGAATGTTCCTGTGTCAGAATGTGTCCGCTATTAAAATACGGCTTCTTGCAGTTTCTGTTAATTGGCGCACCCTGTCAAGAACTTTCACAAATAGGGGATGGAGGGCGTTGCCCAACAAAGATTATTTCAAAACAGGAAATGAAACGGGGAGTTTCCTTGCAGGGAGAAAATTACCTGACGGCAGATATATGATGCCGGATTTGATTAATGTACTTCCATGAAGTGGAATAATATTCGGATGTCAGACCAATATTTCGTAATAGGTTAAATTTGTTTTTTATGATAAAAGGTGAGGAGGGGTTGCCCTGTGAACATAGCGGAAGAGAGGCTTAACGGTGTCGTCATTCCGGGACTGGGAAAAAGTTTTGATGCATCTTCGGCAAAGGAGTTCAAGGCAGAGATCGATTTTACGAAACCATTAAGGGTAACTGATGAAGATATTGATAACGGGTTGTTGTGGACAACTGGGTAGCGATTGCGTATCGGTTTTCAGAGACGGGCATGAGATTATTCCCCTCTCTGCACGAGAGATGGACATTACCGATCTGAAAAAGGTGGAGGCTGTAATAGACCGTGTCAGACCGGCATATATCGTTAATTGCGCCGCCTACAGCAATGTGGATGCCTGTGAATCGCAGAGGGAGTTGGCATGGAACGTCAATGTAGAGGGGCCGAGAAACCTGGCGCTGATTACAGAAAAGTATAAAAGCAATCTCATACACATCTCGACCGATTATGTCTTTGATGGGAAGAAAAGGCCTCCCCGGTCTTACAGCGAGTCTGATGATACTGACCCGCTCTCCTAGTATGGCGAGACAAAGCTTGCGGGTGAGCGCGTCATTCGCGAGTTAACAGACCGCTACATGATTGTGCGAACGGCATGGATGTATGGCATGCATGGCCGTAATTTCCTCAAGACCATGCTTAGACTGGCCTGTAATAATCCGCAAAACGAAATAAAGGTGGTAAATGATCAGTTCGGTTCACCAACCTGGTCCTACGCCCTGGCTGCGCAAATAGAGAAACTGATTGCGGGGGGTGGTCAGGGAATATACCACGCCACTGCGGAAGGGCACTGCACATGGTATGAATTCGCCCGTTATTTTCTCGAAAAGATGGACGTGCCGCACAGACTCGTCCCATGCAGCAGCGCAGAGTATCCGACGCCGGCCCGGAGACCCAAAAATTCCATACTGGAGAATACCCGCCTGAAAGGTGAGGACATTAATATAATGAATTACTGGCAACACGATATGGATAGATACGTCGATACATTTCGTGAACGCCTCTTGAGTGAAGCCAGGGAGATAAAGATATTCGATAGAAAAGATAACAGCGGATAGAGACTCAACGTCCGAGAGTTCCGGGAGTTCCGGGAGTTCCTGAGTTCCGGGGACACCTTACTTAATTATTGACAAAAGCCAGCGAATTTGATTTATTTTTAACATGGCAAGAATAGCAAGAGCAGTAGCGCCGGGAATCCCGCATCACGTAACACAGCGAGGAAACAGGCGGCAGCAGACGTTCTTCAACGATCAGGATTACCAATCCTATCTGGAGTTAATGTCGGAATGGTGCATAAAGTTTCAGGTGGAGACTTGGGCTTATTGTCTTATGCCAAACCACATTCACCTGATCGTTGTACCTGAGACACAGGATGGTTTGAATCAGGCAATTGGTGAAGCGCACAGACGATACACAAGACGGGTCAATTTTCGTGAAGGATGGCGTGGGCATTTATGGCAGGGAAGGTTTTCATCCTTTATCATGGACGAGGGGTATCTCTTGGCATGTACGAGATATGTGGAATTAAACCCAGTCAGGGCAGGATTGGTAAAAAAACCTGAAGACTGGCAATGGAGTAGTGCCGGACCACATATGAAAGGCAAAGATGATCTCCTTGTAAAAACGAAGCCATTGCTGGAAATAGTAAATAAATCCTGGGAAGATTTTTTGTCTGTTGATGCTCAGGAGCAGGAAATAGCGATATTGAGAAAACACGAACGAACCGGGCGGCCTTTAGGCTCTGGTTCTTTTATTGGAACAGTGGAGCACCTTTTGGGCAGAAGGCTTAAACCTCAAAAACCTGGCCCTAAAAAGAAAGATAAGTAAGGTGTCCCCGGAATTCCCGGAATTCCGGGCAACGTGAAGTGGAATCAATGGAGATAGAAGGGAAAGCATAGGAAAGGAAAGGAATTATGAAGGGCATAATACTGGCAGGAGGATCGGGCACGCGCCTCTATCCCATAACGAAAGCGGTAAGCAAGCAGATGATACCGGTATACGACAAACCGATGATCTATTATCCCATGTCGGTGCTCATGCTGGCCGGAATCAGGGAGATACTGATTATTTCCACCCCCGATGACCTCCCCGCTTTTAAGAAACTCTTTGGAGATGGTTCCCTGTTGGGGCTTTCACTCTCATATGCCGAGCAGCCCCGTCCCGAAGGGTTGGCCCAGGCATTCATCATCGGGCGGGATTTTATCGGGAATGATACAGTGGCCCTCGTCCTGGGAGACAATATATTTTACGGCAGGGGCCTGCACGGTATTCTGAAACGGTGCAGCGAACTGGCAGACGGCGGTATTATCTTCGGATATCTTGTCAGAGATCCGGAACGGTATGGTGTGGTGGAATTCGATGAGAATGATAACGTGACCGGTATCGAGGAGAAACCCCCAAAACCGAAATCGCGGTACGCCGTCCCGGGACTCTATTTCTACGATAACGATGTTGTGGAAATTGCGGCAAACCTGAAACCATCGGCGCGGGGTGAACTTGAGATAACCGATGTAAATCTGGAGTATCTGCGCCGGGGAAAACTGAGGGTGGAGCGTTTCGGGCGGGGTTTTGCCTGGCTCGATACGGGGACCTACGAATCCCTCCAGCAGGCGGCAAGTTATGTCCAGACGATTCAGAACAGACAGGGGTTGAAAATTGCCTGTCTCGAAGAGATTTCCTTTCGTCTCGGATATATAGGAAAAAAGGAACTGACGGAGCTTGCCAGACCCATGCTCAATAATGAATATGGACGATATCTGATGGAAATTGTTGATGGAGGGGAGGGGGAAAAGGATGCCAGACAATTTTATTGAGACTGCTCTTCCCGGGGTTTTTCTGATTGAACCGGGGGTGTTTCCCGACAACCGTGGATTCTTTATGGAGACATATCATAAAGGCAGATACAGCGGAGGGGGAATCGATGAGACCTTTGTGCAGGACAATTACTCCCACTCGCGACGGGGCACGCTTCGAGGGCTTCACTATCAGCTCGAACATGCGCAGGCCAAACTGATCTACGTGATTACCGGTGAAATTTTCGATGTTGCCGTAGATATCAGAAAGGGTTCCCCCACCTTCGGTCGATGGATAGGCGACTACCTGTCGGCGGAAAACAGGCGACAGATATTCATCCCCGAAGGCTTCGCTCACGGATTCTGCGTCTTGAGCGACGAGGCTGATGTCATCTATAAATGCACCGATTTTTACACGCCGGGAGACGAGTACGGCATATTCTGGTCGGACCCGGAGATAAAGATCGAGTGGCCTGTAAAGGATGTTGTCCTGTCGGATAAAGATGGCCGGAATCCGCGACTCTCCGATGTTGCAGACGACGTATTGCCGAAATATGACGGATAAAATATTTGAACTGAACAGCGAGCGCATTCCTCGCATCTTGGTGCGGGGAGCTTCAATCAGCGTAAGCACCGGGGAATAACCTGAATATTCAGGGGAATATGGATGAAAAAAAGTAGGATGTCCCCTTTTTTGTGGATACTGGTTGTCGCCTATACCTTTTCCCTTTCCTATGCAATTATTGTGTATGAGGCGATTACGCTTAAGTGGTCCGCCGGAATTGCAGGATTTGTTCCCCGGTTGATCATTATTCTGGCGGCGGCGGTATATTTTTTGTACGCGACAAAGAAAGGTTTGCCCTTAAGGAAAAAGATCCTTTTGCTCCCCTGTGGCATTATTGCCACAATTATTATTTGTCTTGAATCAAATCCCAATAAACATATTCATATACCCGAATATATACTCATGACGTGGTTATTGTTTGAAGTCATCCGTATCGACTATAGAGGCGCGGGCATTTATCTTCTGGTATTTCTCTCATCATCTTTTCTGGGGATTCTCGATGAGGTTTTACAGGGGGTGCATCCCGGCCGTTTCTATGGGTGGCAGGATATGATTATCAACACGACATCCAGTGTTATAGGGGTCTTGACTATTTTCGGACTCAGGGCCGGAGGAGAACGGAGCTGGGACTGGATAGACCATCTCAGGAAACGGAAATGGTCATTCGCGGTTGTTGTTGCAGGAATATTGATTACGGCGATCAGTTGTTATATGCTCTTTCAGGTGACGGCGCATGATGGCTCGTGGAATATCTATCCCCTCTGGCTTATCTTGCTGAAAATGTTTTTCATAATGGCGGGATCTTTTACGATCTGGATTATCTTCCGGAGAAAAGGGCGCGGTGAAGGCGACATTACTGCCACCCTTTGGCTTGTGCTCCCCCTTGCAATTATTCTGGTTATTGATATAGTGATAATAATAGCATGGGGAGTCCGCCTGCCCTTCCAATAATATTTCAGTTCTTTTGTGAGAAAGTTGAAATCGAACAAATCGAAGCTCCCCGCAGCAAGCTGCGGGGTTAGCGGGCGCTGTTCAGATCAACTTAAATACGAAAAAGCCGAAACATTTTTGTGGGATATAAAGGTGAGAAAAATAGAAAGTCCCCTTTTTTAATTCCAGCGGGAAATCCCCGTCTGTAAGGGCGTGGAGATTCATAGAGAGGAGACAGATGAACAGCATCATATTAGCGCTATTGGTTGGTCTGGCCACGTGGATCTTTATAAAAGCGGCGCAGAGGGCAAGGCAGAGGAGGGTAGTGCCTGACAATTCGGCTGTGGTGAAACAGAAGTCTATGCCGCGTATCGGCACACCGGGAACGATTACGGAAGAGCAGATTTCCCTGTTAAAGAAAAACTTCTTTCCCCCGGCAAAGGACTGGAGTTTTGAAGAGGCCGCCCTAATACTGGATGCCACCACCTACTTACGCTACGTCTGCCTGGATGTATTGGGTTCAAAAGATCCACCCCTGGTGCTGCAGAACGAACTCCTCAATTTTATGCTGGCCGATCAGGGGTTGCGCGAGTATGTCTTGAAATGGGGGAAAGACCGCCGAGAGGCCGGCGTTGCCAATGAAAAGGTTGTGCTCAAACACAATCAGCAGTTTGATCAGGTGGTGGAAGCGGCGCAAAAATTTTCTAAAAATTGATACAGACTACGAGGGAATTAATGATGCGTAATAATGCGGAGCAATTAACCGAACTTTCTATAAATACGGTTCGCTTTCTCGCCGTTGATGCCATAGAGAAAGCAAATTCAGGACACCCCGGCCTGCCGATGGGGGGGGCAACGATGGCCTATGTCCTCTGGATGAGGCACCTGAAGCACAATCCCGCGAATCCGAAATGGGTGGACAGGGATCGTTTTGTCCTCTCCGCGGGGCACGGATCGATGCTCCTCTATGCCATGCTACACTTGACGGGATATGATATTTCTCTGGAAGATATAAAAGAGTTCAGGAAATGGGGGAGCAAGACGCCGGGACACCCTGAATATCCCCATACTCCCGGTGTGGAAGTAACGACGGGCCCTCTGGGACAGGGCATCGGCAATGCCGTCGGGATGGCGATCGCCGAGGCCTACCTTTCCGCCAGATATAATCAGCCGGACAAAAAGATAGTCGACCACTACACCTATACGATAGCCGGTGATGGTGACCTCATGGAAGGGGTCTCTGCCGAGGCGTGCTCTCTGGCCGGACACCTGGGACTTGGCAAATTGATTGTCTTGTATGATGACAATAATATTTCTCTTGCCGGTTCGATCAACCTTTCCTTTTCCGAAGATGTGGGCAAGAGATTTGAGTCTTATGGATGGCATATTTTAGAGGTAAGAGACGGTAACGATACAGACGCCATCGACAGGGCGCTTGGGGAGGCAAAGGCGGAAAAGAATCGTCCTTCCATCATTTCCGTTCGCACTCAAATAGGATATGGGGCGCCGACGAAGGCGGGGAGGTATCAGTCTCACGGCGCGCCACTGGGAGAGGAAGAGGTAAAAAGGGCGAAGGAGAATCTCGGATGGGCTGTTGATCGAGACTTCTTTATTCCCGGGGAGGTTCTGAAACATATGCGGGGCGCCTTAGATTCGGGCAGGAAACGGGAGTCGCAATGGAATTCCAGCTTTGAAGATTACAGTGTGGTCTGTCCCGCACTTGCCGCAGAATTTGAACGGATAATGAAGGGGGAGCTTCCGGAAGGATGGGATTCAGAGTTACCACACTATGAAAAAGACACAAAGGATGTTTCCACGAGAAAGGTCTCCGAATCGGTTATGCAGTCTCTGGCGCTTGTTATGCCGGAGCTGATCGGAGGGACGGCAGATCTGAATCCCTCTACTCTTGCCTGGGTCAAGGGGTATGGAGATTTTCAGATAGCTGAAGGCAAACCTGAGAAAGTGCAGGGGTCCGCGGGGGGAGAGTGGAGCTATAAAGGTAGAAATATCCATTACGGCGTTCGCGAGCATGCCATGGGGGCCATTACAACCGGTCTTGCCCTGCATGGAGGGATTATACCCTTCACTGGAACCTTTTTCACCTTTTCCGATTATATGCGACCGCCTATGCGACTCGCCGCTTTGATGGGTATTCGTGCCATTTATGTCTTTTCGCATGACAGCATCGGTGTGGGTGAGGATGGTCCCACGCACCAGCCCGTCGAACATTTGATGAGCCTGAGAACTATCCCCGATATGACGGTTATAAGGCCCGCCGATGCGACAGAGGTGGTGGAGGCGTGGCGTTTTGCTGTTTTGCACAAAGAGGGTCCAACGGCGCTGGTATTAACCCGTCAGAATGTTCCCGTACTGGATCGTTCCAGATTTTCACCCGCCAGTGGCCTCCAGAGAGGCGGATATGTTTTATGGGAATCAAAAGAGGGCACGCCCGATATAATTCTGATCGGTACGGGATCTGAGCTTCATGTAGCTCTCGAAGCCGGGGAGATGCTTGCCGCCGAGGGAGTTAGTGTTCGCGTTGTCTCGCTTCCCAGCTGGGAAATTTTTGACCGCCAGCCTGAAAATTACCGTGAAAGCGTTCTGCCGTCTACAGTAAGAAAACGGGTTGCCGTGGAGGCGGGCATCAAACTTGGCTGGGAACACTATGTGGGAATAGATGGAGCCGTTGTCGGCATGGATGGATTCGGCGCCAGCGCTCCCGCCACGGTCCTCTATGAAAAGTTTGGAATAACGGCGGAACGAGTCGTCGAAGCCGCCGGGAGTATAATGGAAAAGGGTGTGGGAAAATAGATAATAGATGAACGGCCTGTCGGAATTAGAGAAAAAGGTTATAAAGGAATTCGCCGAGCGCGAAAGGAAAATCCTTTCACGCTATGCCGCGCCCAGCATAAGCGGGGTACGGCGATACGGGGAAGAGTTCCCCAATATACGCCCCTCCTTTGCGAGGGATGGAGACAGAATTCTCCATTCCGCCGCCTTTACGCGATATATCGACAAAACACAGGTCTTTTCACTTTCGGAAAACGATCTCATAACCCACAGGGTGATTCACGTTCAACTGGTTTCTAAAATTTCAAGGATCATTGCAAGGGCGCTCCAATTGAATGAGGATCTGGTGGAGGCGATTGCCCTCGGCCACGATATTGGTCATACCCCCTTCGGGCATGATGGCGAAGAGCATCTGAATAATGAGGTGACTCAAAAACTGGGTGGAGAGAGTTTCTATTTTCGGCACGGCGTGCAGAGTGTCAGGGCCCTGGATAAACTCGAAGGCCGCCATATCCCCGGGGCGGGTGGGAGGAGTCTCAATCTTACCCTGCAGGTTCTCGATGGAATTTTATGCCACGATGGCGAAGATTTAAAGCGATCGATCAGCCCCGAGAGGGGAAAGAACTGGGACAACTTCGATGGCGAGGTGGAGAGAAAAAAGAAGGAAAAAAATGTCGAAATCGCGCCGATGACGCTTGAGGGATGCCTCGTCCGCTTTGTCGACACCATTGCCTTTCTGGGGCGCGATATCGAAGATGCCGTCACTATCGGACTGATTAAAGGGGATGAATTCCCGAAAATACTGGGCGATTCAAACAGAGATATAGTCAACAATCTTGCGATGGATATCATCGAAAATAGCAGGGGCAGGGATGAAATCAGTTACAGCGGAAAACGTTTTGATCAACTGAGGACGCTGAATGATTTTAATTACAGAAGGATTTACAACAATCCCCTGATCAAGACCCAGAGAGATAAGATACGGGGGATGTTCGATGCCCTCTACAAGCGATTTTTAAACGATGTAAGAGACGGGCGGATCGATTCACCCGTATTCTTCGATCATGTCAATCTTATCGACGGAGACGATGCCGAGCAAACCTACCTTATGAAAACCCCTCCCGAGATAATAGTCATCGATTATATGGCGGGGATGACGGACGATTATTTCGTCAATATCTTCAATGAAATCTTTACCCCCCGGAAGCTGCCCTTCAATTTCAGACAGATAGAAAGAGCGACCGGCCTGCCCAAAAAGAGATTGATTCAGCTCTATGAGGAGGAGAAGGGAAAATAGGCGCTGTTGTACAGCTGTCCCTATTTTTCCTAAAAGAGATTGATTCAGCTCTATGAGGAGGAAAATAGAAAATAGGCGCTGTTCCTATTTCAACCTTTTCAACCAGTGGATTTTAATAACATGATCTCAAATCATAAATTGCAAAAATGTAATTGTTATAATAAAACGAAACTGGACGGATTTATTTGTTGACAACACACCCGCGTTAAGGAATTACTGTAGACAACCATAGCCATAAGATGGGAGTCTCAAAATGAATCCTGAAAAGAATGCGAATATAGAATCAGAATCGAGAGACATTTGTCCTGTGACTGATTTGCCGGTACTGCGCAAGCCTGAATGGACATATCCCGGTGTTGGCAAGAATCACAGGATAATAGTCGAAGTGATCGGGAACAACATACTCCTCACCAGGAATTTCGGATATGCGACACTTCCCGATGTAGAGAATGCG
>JAUVXT010000178.1 GCA_030603465.1 Deltaproteobacteria bacterium | reverse complement strand
AGAACGATATCAGCGTAAAAGAACAGGGTATCACGTTCGCGAAAGAGACGATTTCCGACCTGATTGCCAAGAAAGAGAATAGCGGGTCGGAGATTGTGTCTCTCAGAAATCGCAGGAAAAACATAAAAGAAGAGATAGAAGAGCTTAAACTTGAGCTGACCGAAGCGGAAGAGCGTATTTCTCATGTGAAGGAATCCATTCTGGAGAATCAGGAGTTGGTGAATTCCTTGAAAAGCACAGAGGAGACACTCAATGCCGAACTGGAAGAAGAAAAATCGAGGCATATCGATCTCATTGCGGAAAACGCGAGATTAAAAAATCTGCTCCTGTCGATCGAAAAGAGTTTAGAAGAACTGCGAGAGAAGGCCGGAAGGGAAAAGAAGGAGATAGAGGAGGATTCGGGAAGGCTTGAATCGTTGAAGGAAAAAGTCGCTTCCGTGAGGTCGGCTCTCGCCCTGGAGGCGGAGGGAACTGCCTCCATGAAAGAGAGAGAAAAATCGGTATCAGAGGAACTGGAGATTGCGGAAGAAGGTTTCAAGGCTGCCGAGAAAAAGGTCGAAGAACTGAAAGAAGAGATGGGAAGAAAATCGTCACGACTCATTTCCCTGAAGGAACTTCAACAAAGCCTCGAGTGGTGCAGTGAGGGTACGCGGTCTATTATGGGGGCGGTTAAGGAAAGCGTGTTGCCAAAAGGGGATGTCTATGGCCTGGTGGCCGATCATATCGAGGTTCCCGAGGGGTATGAAATCGCCGTCGAGGCAGTTCTCGGTGAAAAGCTTCAATACGTTGTCGTGAAGAGTCAGAAAGAGGGGATAAGGGCGATAGATTACCTGAGAGAACGCTCTTCGGGGAGGGGTAATTTTGTGCCCCTGGAGGTGAAAAGCAACTATTCACAGGAAGAACGTCAGGGACAGGTAAAATTGATCGATCGTGTTCGTATAACAAATAAGGATATCGAAGGGGTTATTCAATATCTCCTGGGCGATGTCTTTCTTGTAATGAATCTCAATGAAGGTATACGCTTGTGGAATAAAAACGGAAAGAGGGACACCTATGTTACACCGCAGGGGGACATAATACATCCCGACGGGGTTTTGACCGGCGGCAGCGAACCGGGCGGCAGCTCTCTTCTCCGCAATTTAAGAGAAATTACGGAACTGAAAGGGGAAGTAAATCGCATCTTCTTGACCCTGGAAGACGCGAAAAAGGAAAGAGATGATAAATACGGGGTCATTTCGAGTTTGACAGAAGAACTTGCCGAACTGCGGTCGCAGATGCATGAATCGGAATTGAGCGTAAAGGGCAGGGAAAAGGATGTCGAGAGGCTGGAAGGGGAAATTAAGTGGATTGAGAAACGGATTAATGTCCTTACCTACAGCAGGGAAATGATGGAACAGGGAAAAGCCGACGCGGATGAAAAGATGCGGCGTATAAAGGAAGATCTTGCCTCCTTCGATACCAAGGCAGAGGAGGTAAATGAGCGCATTTCCCATTTGCAGGAAAGATGGAGGGATGTCAGATCCGAGATGGAAGCAGAGGAAGAGAAACTGACGGAACAGAAGATACAGATGACCTCCCTTGAAGAAAAGGTGAATTCAGGCAACAGTACCCTGAAACGCCTCAACGAATCGATATCCGATATAGAAGGACAGATTGAAGCCGCCATCGGTGAGGCGGATAATTCCGACATAAGAGTGGCGGAGATCAGGTCAAATATAGGCGAGGAAGAGGAGAAACTTAAAGCTCTCTATGGGGAACACGAGGCGGCGGAACGCGACCTGGCGGAGAAAAGGGAATGTCAAAGCGGCAGGGAAGTGATACAGAGGGATACGGAATCTCAGGCGAGGAAGGCGAAGGTGGCCTTCGAAGGTCTGTCGAAAGAATTGAATAAACTGGAAATGGATATGAGGGAAGCAAAAATTCAGTCCGACGCCATCAAGAGCGGTGTCTATGAAAAATATCAGAGTGACCTGGATGAGATGCTGTCATCATTTACACCTCTCGACGAATCGGAGGCAGAGGAACTGAAAGACAGACTGGAAAAGGAAAAGAAAAGGCTGGAACTTTTCGGAGAGGTTAACCTCCTGGCCTTGAGCGAATATGAACAGTTGAAGGAACGTTATGATTTCCTGAGTGCACAGGTTGAAGATCTGAATACCTCGCTGGAGACGCTGCAAACAACGATTACGAAAATAAATAAAATCACCAGGCAGAGATTCAAAGAGACCTATGAAGGGATAAGCGACTGCTTTACAAAGGTGTTTCCCAGGTTATTCCCCGGCGGAGCTGGTAGTCTTAAGCTTACCGATGAAGCGGATATGCTGGAGACGGGCGTCGATATTGATATCCAAATTCCCGGAAAGAAGCGTCAGAATCTATCCCTGCTTTCGGGAGGGGAAAAGGCCCTCTCCGCCGTGGCGTTGATCTTTGCCATTCTTATGTACAGGCCGACGCCCTTTCTCGTCCTCGATGAGGTTGATGCCCCGCTGGATGACACGAATATTGCGCTTTTCAGAAATCTGGTAAGGGACATGTCGGAAAAATCCCAGATCATCTCCATTACCCACAACAAGAAGGCCATGGAAACGGCCGATAATCTCATAGGTGTGACCATGGCAAAGAACGGAATCTCCACCACCGTTTCCGTAAGCATGAACTGAACAGCGAGCGCGATTTCCGCTGATCCCATTCCCTCCTTTACATCTTCTGACAAAAAATGTAATAGAATCCCTAAAATATACGCGGGCGATTTTAGTATGAAAATGGAAAAAAACAACAACAGTACCGGTGTTTTTGGGAGACTCAAAGAGGGACTTTCAAAGACAAGGAAGGGTTTTATCCGTAATATCGATGAGATAATCTTTGGGGAAAAGGTCATTTCCAGGGACAGCTTTGAAGAACTGGAAGAACTCATGATAATGGCGGATCTGGGCCCTGTGTTTACCTATGATCTGATAGAAAAAATGAAGGAAAAGGCAGGGAGGGAGGAGCTTGAAAGTCCCGATATTCTAAAGAATATACTGATGGGAAAGATGATGGCGGCGCTGAAAGAGAGCGATTCCCCCTTAGACATTCCGCCCGATGAATTGTATACACTGATGGTAGTGGGGGTGAACGGGACGGGGAAGACCACCACTATTGGAAAGATGGCACGCACCTTTAAGGAGGAGGGGAATTCAGTCATGCTCGTTGCGGCCGATACATTCCGGGCGGCGGCGATTGAACAACTGGAAATATGGAGCGAGAGGGTCGAGGTTCCAATGATCAAGCATCAGATGGGATCGGACCCTTCTGCAGTCGCTTATGATGCGATACATGCGGCCAGGGCGAGGAAAAGCAATGTGATGATCATCGATACCGCGGGCAGGCTCCATACAAAGACCAATCTGATGGAGGAACTGAAAAAGATCAAACGCATAATGGGGAGAGAACTGCCAGGCGCCCCCCACGAGACCTTCCTTGTCCTCGATGCAACCACCGGCCAGAACGCCATTCCGCAGGCAAAGATGTTTCATGAGGCCATAGGAATCACGGGGATTGTCCTTACTAAACTGGACGGAACTGCGAAGGGGGGCATAGTCGTCAGGATTGCCGAAGAGATGAAACTTCCCATCCGGTATATAGGCATCGGGGAAGGTTTGGATGATCTGCGACGCTTCGACAGCGGGGAATTTGTAAAGGCCCTCTTCGAGTAAATGGGGGCATCGGCCCCTGCATGCTGTAGGGCCTGTTCCCCGAACAGGCCGGGAACTTCTCGAAGATTTATCACTGATATATGGTGATGCTATGGAGAAGGTTTTTGCCATCGGCGATATCCACGGATGTCTTGGGAAATTGGAACAGATGATTTCCCTTATAAAGCTCGACGAGGAAAGGGATACACTCGTCTTTATAGGGGATTACATAGACAGGGGACCCGATCCGAAGGGTGTGGTGGACTATGTCCTCGATCTAAAAAAGAGGGTAAAAAAGGTGATCTGCCTTCAGGGAAACCATGAGCAGATGTTGCTCAATTATATCTGTCACGATGAAGATAAGGATTTATTCCTGCTCAACGGCGGTCGTGCCACCCTTTCCTCCTATGGATACGGGGAAATCCCGGAAGGGGAAGCGATTATCCTCCCCGACAATCATATGGAATTTTTTCAATCACTCCTCCCCTATTATGAAACGGAAATGAACATCTTTGTTCATGCAGGCCTGAGGCCGGGTGTTCCCCTGGAAGAACAGAAACCAGAAGATCTGATCTGGATCAGGGACGAATTTATAGATTCGTCCTATGACTTCGGGAAGATCGTTGTCTTCGGGCACACCCCCCTGACAAAGCCGCTGATCCAGCCGAACAAGATCGGGATCGACACGGGCGCCGTTTACGGCGGGTTTTTCACTTGTGTGGAACTTCCCCGGCAAGAGATATATCAGGTGTAAGGAAACATGAAAATAATCGAATGCGTTCCAAACTTCAGTGAGGGACGAGACAGGGAAAAAGTAGAAGAGATAGTCCATGCGGCCTCCGGGACAGGTGGCGTTAAAATTCTCGACTACAGCCTCGATGGGGATCACAATAGGAGCGTCCTCACCTTTATCGGTTCTCCGGAAGATGTTAAAATAGGCGCAATGGCCGCCTGCAGGAAGGCGCTGGAACTGATAGACATGAGAATGCATAAAGGAGTACATCCCCGCATCGGCGCCGTCGACGTTGTCCCCTTTATCCCTCTCATGGATTCTGCCATGGAGGATGCGGTAGATGTGGCGCACAGCTTCGGGCGCGCCTTTGGAGAGGAAAATAATATCCCCGTCTATTTTTATGGGGCAGCCGCGTTGCGTGAAGACAGAAAAAGTCTGGCACAGGTGAGACGGGGACAGTACGAGGGTTTAAAGGAAAAAATGGGCGATTCGTCATGGATGCCCGACGCGGGTCCCACCCTTTTTAATCCGCGTGGTGGAGCCACGGCGGTGGGTGCCAGGAAACCCCTCATAGCTTTTAATGTAAATTTCGATTCCGACGATATAGGACTGGCAAAGGAGATAGCACGATCGATTCGCTATTCCAGTGGCGGTCTGGAACACGTCATGGCTATGGGGGTGCGGCTTGCCGGCAGAAAAAAAGTTCAGGTGTCGATGAATCTTACCGATTATGAGGTGACTTCACCCCGCAAAGTATTCGATGCCATCAAGAAAAAGGCCGCTTTGCATGGTGTCACGATTCTTGAATCGGAATTGATCGGCCTTATGCCCGAAGCGGCCCTCGCAGACACGACGGCCGAATATCTGAAATTATCGGGATTTCGACGTGAAATGATACTGGAGAATAACATCTAATTCAGCGGGAGTTCCCCGTCCGTGAGGGCGGGGGTGAGAGCAATATCCAGCAGTCTTTTATGTCATGAAAGACTTGCTGGACAAGTGAAACTTGAATCAAAAGATACCACGTCCGTAAGAGCGTGGAGTTTCATTGTAATTAATCCAGGGTAAACCCCCGGCTCTGCCGGGGGACTCCCAGAGTTTGACATTTCCGGGATTATATGAAAGCCCCTCTAAAAGTGAACCGCTCAGAATTCACAGAAAGAGAGGCTTTCAATGAACAATGATCAGAGTT
>JAUVXT010000088.1 GCA_030603465.1 Deltaproteobacteria bacterium | reverse complement strand
CACTCTGATCATTGTTCATTGAACGCCTCTCTTTCTGTGAATTCTGAGCGGTTCACTTTTAGAGGGGCTTTCATATAATCCCGGAAATGTCAAACTCTGGGAGTCCCCCGGCAGAGCCGGGGGTTTACCCTGGATTAATTATATTACTCTCCTATGGGAAACCGCACACACTATTTAAGCTACCTTACACACAAACTAGAAATTTTCAACCCGCATAAGGATATCGTTTCCGTTTTTTATCACTTCACCATGCCCGGGATAGATTACATAGGGCTGAATTGTCCCGCACAACTTATCATAGGATTTTTCTATGATATCACGTCTCCAGCAAAATCGGTTCAGATTTCCCCTCCCCCGTTTTGATATATTTACTATCAAATCTCCACTTATAAGCTCACCGGTCCCTTCATTAAAAAAACAGACAGAATCCTCCGTATGACCGGGCGTTTCGATCACCTCCCATTCTTCAAATCCGAGTCGATATCTTCGTCTTCCATCGCCTCCGAAAAATGAGATTCTCGATCTCTCTAAAGGAATATTTACGGCATTTCTGATAACCGGAATGGGGATGCCTGCAATACTTCCGAAAGAAAGATGGGATAGTCTTCGCAGGTAACGAACACTTACAACCGTTGCGGGCGTCAGGCCGACACACCAGTTTTTTATCAGAGAAATCTTTCTTTCCCTGCTCAGATAGTCTTTTACCATATAATTAAACAGTACTCCTGTATCTTCACCACATCTCTTAATCAGATGGCCTATCCCCCCGATATGATCGATATGGAAATGTGTTGCAATAATTAAGCGCAGGTCTCTAAGATTCATCCCCAGTCTTTCAACGATATACTTCTCTATGTCCTCGGAACCTCCCTTACTTCCTACGTCAACCGCCGCGAGCCCATCTCTCCCCACTATGATGTATGATCTTGCAAAACCGGTATTGGGAATGGCATGTACCTTCAAGGAAGTTTCTTTTTTCATAAAGGGTTATAAGAGACTACTCGGGTTATCTGGTTCACGGTTCACGGTTGGCCGCTTTGCGCTTTTCATATTTTTTGAGATAGTTAATGAATCCACGAATGGCAGCACGTGTTCGTCTGGCCTGCTCGTAGACATCTTTGAATTCGTTAGGCGATATGTACTCTTCATCAAAGGCGACATAGAGTTCACTCTGAACTTCCGTGCAAGACCGCTTAGCGTATCGTAAGAACCGGATGAATTCTGCATTCGATTCGGAATCGAAACCTTCGGCAATATTATGCATCGATGATCCGGCAGCATCCTGTACCTGTCTCTTCAATCCGTAGTCCCTCGCAAATCCTGCTTTCTTTGTCAGACAATACACATTCCGAGTCAATTCGCGCGCCAGCTGCCATGCCTCAATATCTTCAAACCGTTCAATCTTCATCGCTCTTTAACCGTGAACCTTGAACCGTGAACCTTGAACCGTGAACCTTTACAGACTGTCAATAATAAACTTCATTCAGAAACAGTCCCTGCGGAGGAGCTGTAATGCCGGCCTTTGTTCTATCCATGGCCTTCAAAATATCTGAAAAAACTGCAGGATCCATTTTACCCTTCCCCACATCGACAAGTGTTCCCATAATATTTCTTACCATATAGCGCAGAAATCCGTCAGCCTTTATGGAAAAGGTAATCATCCCACTTTCTGAAACAGCAAAATCCACATCCATAATTGTCCTTATATTATTCTGAGAGTCGCCATTTGCCGCGCAGAAGGAAGAATAATCTTGAGTTCCTTTAAGACAGAGCGCGGCTCTTCTCATGGCATCTATATCTAACGCGCTGCGAACATGCCAGGAGTAGTTTTTATAAATGGCCGATCTGACGGGTCGGTTATATATTTTATATAGATATGCTTTACTCTTTGCGTCATATCTTGCGTGAAATGCTTCGTCTACATCAGTTAGAGCCTTTAATACAATATCATAAGGAATCATACTATTTATTGCCCTTAAAAGGTTTGACTCACTGATTTCGGAGGTCGTCTTGAAGCTGGCCACTTGATTTACTGCATGCACACCGGCATCGGTCCTTCCCGAACCGTTTATGGTTATTTTTTCCCCTGTAATTGTACCTATTTTTTCTTCCAAAACCCCCTCTATTGTGATTTCACCCGTTTGTCTCTGCCAGCCATGATAATTTGTGCCATCGTATTCGACAACAATCTTCAGGTTTCTCATGTCAGATGATTGAAGCTCCCCGCAACAAGTTGCGGGGAAGTTCCGATTGTTAAGGAAATTTTTCATTTATTATTCGCTCTCCAACCCCGCCGCAAGCAGCGGGGAATGCGCTCGCTGCTCAGTTCAATGCCTCGATTGCGGGAAGCGCTTTGCCCTCCGTAAGCTGGAGGAATGCACCGCCTCCGGTAGATATGAAAGAAATATTGTCGCTCTCTCCCGTCCTATGAATGGCGACATCCGTATCTCCTCCACCAACCATGGAAAGGGCGTGTGAACTTGCCACAATACGGGCCATCGCGAAGGTACCACGGCTGAATTTATCCATCTCAAAAACCCCCATAGGACCGTTCCATACAATAGTTCTTGCGTTTCTAAGCACCTCCTCAAAAAGCTTGATCGAGGCAGGTCCTATATCGAGACCCAGCCAGTTTGGGTTTATCTCTTGCACCGGTACGGCCTTTGTTTCTGCATTGTTATCCATTCTTTCCGCGATGATACAATCAACGGGAAGGTATAGTTTTACCTTAGATTTTTTTGCCGCCTCAATTATGTCATAAGCTTCATCGAGAAGCTGCTCATCAACAAGAGATTTTCCTACCTCATGCCCCATCGCTTTGAGGAAGGTGAAGGCCATTCCGCCTCCTATGATCATTTTATCAACCTTTTTAACAAGGTTCATCAGTATTCTTAACTTATCCGACACCTTTGAACCTCCCACGATGGCAACCAGGGGTCGGGATGGCTCTTCCATAGCTTTGCTGAAATAATTGAGTTCCTTCTTCATCAGAAAACCGGCGCAGCTTTCTTTCACAAATCGTGTAATTCCCACATTAGATGCGTGACTCCTGTGGGCGTTGCCGAAGGCGTCGTCTACGTATATATCGGCAAGGGCTGCCAGTTGCCTGGCAAATTCCTCATCATTTGCCGTTTCTTCCGGATGAAATCTCAGGTTTTCCAAAAGGAGAACGCTGCCGGGGTTCATGGTTTCTATCAGATTCCTGACCTCATCACCTATGCAGTCCCTTGCCATGATAATTTCTTTTTCAAGGAGACGTTCCAGCCTTCTGGCGACGGGTTTCAGGCTTAGCTTATCTACCTCCCTCCCCTTTGGTCTTCCCAGATGAGAGATTATGATAACTTTTGCCTTTTCATCCAGTGCGTGGTTTATTGTAGGGAGTGCCTCCTTGATCCTCCTGTCATCGGTAATGGTCAAGTTTTCGTCCAAAGGAACATTAAAGTCAAATCTGCAGAGTACCTTTTTCCCTCGAATATCCATCTCACTTATGTACCTCATTCTCCCTCCTTTTCTTGATATGATCAATTTTCATTTATTGGCTAACCTTATATAATACCGGGATGATATGGTCAAGATGGAAATCTCATATTGAAATAGTTAAAAAGTCATGTTACGTACAGCTTCACCAAAAAGAAAGGGGAAAATATGGATAATACTACGGATAAGATAAAGTCCTTCGAGGAACAAAGAGATCGCCTGCTAATCATGGGTGGAGAAAGGAGCGTGGAGAAACAACATGCCGCGGGAAAACTCACGGCCCGTGAAAGAATAGATTTTCTCTTTGACAAAGACACTTTCCAGGAAACACAATTGTTTGTAAAACACCGAGCTACTCTTTTCGGATTGGACAGTAAAGAGATAAAAGGTGACGGAGTTGTTACCGGCTTCGGTAAGGTAAATGGGCGAACCGTTTTTGCCGCATCCCAAGACTTTACCAGCTCCGGTGGCACCCTGGGAGAAATGCATGCCAGGAAAATATGGAAGGTCATGGACATGGCCGTTGAAGCAAGAAAACCCTTTATTGCTCTTAACGATTCGGGTGGTGCCCGTATCCAGGAAGGTGTTCCCGCCCTTGAAGGCTACGGGGGCATCTTCTATCGAAATAGTATTGCATCCGGTTATATTCCCCAAATCACCGCGATCATGGGACCCACAGCGGGAGGAGCCGTATATTCTCCCGCCCTTACCGACTGGGTCTTTATGGTTAAAAAAACCAGCTATATGTATATAACAGGGCCTGCCGTGGTCAGGTCGGTTATCGGTGAAGAGGTTTCCCACGACGAACTTGGCGGCGCCATTGCCCATGCTGAGAAGAGCGGCGTTTGCCACTTCACCGCAAATGATGACAGAGAATGTTTAGCAAAGATTAAGACTCTGTTATCCTATCTTCCCGACAGTTGTCACAGCGCCCTCCCCATCTGTGAATCTACCGATAGTGCCGGCAGAGAATGCCCCGAACTCGACACAATAATCCCCGACAATCCGAAACGCGGCTATGATATGAAAAAAGTTATCATCTCCATAGCCGATAACGGTGAAATTTTCGAACCTCATGAATTGTGGGCAAAAAACATGACCGTTGCCTTCATCCGTATCATGGGGCGTCCTGTCGGTGTAATCGCAAACAACCCCAGATTTGTCGCAGGCGTCCTGAATATAAATGCCTCGGACAAAGCTTCACGTTTCATCAGATTCTGTGATGCATTCAATATTCCGCTCTTAACACTAGCCGATGTCCCCGGATACATGCCCGGCACCGGACAGGAATGGTCGGGTATCATTACCCATGGCGCCAAACTTCTCCACGCATATTCTGAAGCAACCGTTCCCAAGATCACGGTTGTAACACGAAAAGATTACGGAGGGGCCTATATCGGCATGTGCAGTAAACAGCTGGGCGCCGACTATGTGATGGCCTGGCCGACAGCGGAGATTGCCGTAATGGGGGCGGAAGGGGCATGTAATATTATCTATCGCCGTGAAATATCCGGCGCCGAAGACCCTAAAACAAAGCATGAGGAATTGTCCGCAACCTATGAAAAACATTTCAATAATCCCTACTTCGCAGCAGAAATGGGAATTATTGACGAAGTGATTGCTCCGAGGGACACAAGGAGTCGCGTTGCAGCTTTACTGGAGGCATTCAAAGACAAATCTGAAACACGGCTCGCCAAAAAACACAACAATATTCCTCTGTAACAACTGGTGTGGAATGAAATGGTTCTTTTGTAATAAAACTGTAGAAGCATAAATGCCTTTGAACTGTCATTAAGATGGTTTCTGCGAATAAATCCTGGCAAAGCGGAAGAATAGCGATTCTTAGAAAGTTAAGGGAGAATTTATTTCTTCGTCAGTTTCAATACACGGTCGATTCTGTCTATTAAAGATTTCGTTCCCAGAATAGAAAACAACTTGTCGAGTTCGGGACCCCAGGTCTTTCCAGTCACGGCCGCGCGTACAGGCATGAACAACGCCCTTCCTTTAAAACCTGTCTCATCCCGCGCAGTCTCCATAATGATTTTGTAGTCCGTCGTTCCCGATTTCAGCATATCGTAAACAATGTTTATGATTTTTATGGACTCTTTCTTTTCAAGTATGGGAACTGCGTCTTCGGATACTTCAAAGTGATCATCGAAGAATATGTCTATGTAATCTCCTATTTCGGAGAGTGTGCCGATATTATCTTTTACGGTATCCACCACCCGGTAAAGCCATTTCATATCCATGGAATTGCAGTCATATCCTGCACTCGATATAAAAGGCATCAATAATTCCAACAATCTGTCCGTTTCGTAATTTCTTATATATATGCCATTAATCCATTTCAGTTTTTTGTTGTCGAAGACGGCGCCTCCCCTTCCCGTCTTTTCCAGGGAAAATTGCCTTATCATATCCTCACGGGGAAAGATCTCTTTGCTCTTCGCAAATGAACTCCCTAAAAGGGACAGATAGTTCGACAGGGCTTCGGACAGGATACCCGTATCTCTGAACTCACTTACAGAAACAGATCCGTGCCTCTTGCTCAGTTTAGTCCTGTCCTCCCCGAGAATAAGAGAGTGATGAGCGAAGAAAGGGGGGATAAAACCCAGCGCCCTGTAAATGAGAATTTGAAGGGCCGTATTCGAAAGGTGGTCTTCCCCTCTTATAACATGACTCATTTCCATATGATGATCATCAATGACAGCGGCAAAATTATATGCTGGAATTCCGTTGGACCTGACTATAATGAAATCTCCGATGGAATCGGCGTTAAATTTAATCTCCCCTCGAATCAGGTCTTTAAATTCAATCACACCCCGATCAATTTTGAATCGCCAGGCCGGTTTCCTTCCCTCATTTTCAAATGTTTTTCTCTCATTCGGTGAAAGGGTTCCGCACCTCCCCGAATATCTCGGCGGCACCCTTCTCAACATCTGAGTTTCTCTTTCCCGTTCCAGCTCCTCGTCGGAACAGTAACAGGGGTATACTCTACTCTCACCAATAAGCTTTTTCAGGTACTCATCGTATAATTCAAGTCTCTCAAATTGCCGGTAGGGACCATAACTTCCACCCCTGTCGGGCCCTTCGTCCCAGTCGATGGAAAGCCATTTCAGCCCGTCTATTATTTCCCTTTCAAAATCCCGGGATGTCCTTTTCCTGTCCGTATCCTCTATCCTGAGAATAAAATTACCCCCGTAATGCCTGGCGAATAACCAGTTATATAGCGCCGTTCTGGCATTACCGATATGAAGTTTACCTGTAGGTGACGGGGCAAATCTTACCCTCGGTTTATCCTGCATATATCGCTATGCCCCTTCTGTTTCCTCTATCAAAACCACGGCAAAGGCGGCTACACCCTCACCACGACCGATAAATCCCATTCCTTCGTTTGTTGTGGCTTTGATATTTATTCTATCCCTGTCCATTTCCAGTATACCCGCTACATTTATAACCATTTCTTCTAAATACTCTTTCAGCTTTGGATTCTCCAGAACAACTGTCGTATCGACATTATTTATTCTAAATCCCTTTTTTATCGCAATACAGTTTACTCTTATCAAAAGTTCCCGGCTTGGAATATCCTTATATGCAGGATCCGTATCAGGGAAATGGCGCCCCAAATCACCTGCGCCAACAGCGCCAAGAACGGCATCGCATATGGCGTGCAAAAGCACATCCGCGTCTGAATGTCCCAGAAGACCTCTATCGCAAGGTATTTCCACCCCCCCTACAATAAGCTTTCTCCCCTTCACGAGTCTGTGGCTGTCGTACCCGAAGCCGATCCTCATATTTCACTCTTTCTTAACAATGTCTCTCCACAAATGAGATCATCTTCAGTGGTAATCTTGATATTATCATAGGAACCGGCTATCATCTTCACCTTGACACCGATTCTTTCTACGAGGCATGAATCATCCGTCCCCGAGTAATCGTCTTTATATGCCTGTTTATATGCCTGTTTGATAATTTCTCTCCGAAATGCCTGCGGCGTCTGAGTAAGCCAAAGGGCATCTCTCGCCAGTGTCTCTTTTACGATACACATTCCATCTATGGATTTAACAGTATCCTTCACCGGAACGCCGAGGGTTACCGCGCCTTCTTCCAGTGCCCTTTCGACGGAAATATCAATAAGTTTTGACGTTACAAAGGGTCTTGCCCCATCGTGTATTACCACTATTTCACTATCGCTGCCAATAATATCCAGACCATTTCGTACCGAATCCTGTCTCTCTTTTCCACCGGCTATTATATCAGTTACCTTTGATATCCTGTATTTATCGACTATCTCCCTTTTTACATATCCGATGTCGCCACAGGGAACAACCAGGATGGCACTGTTTATTGTTACAGCTTCCTCAAATTTGCTTAATGTGTGAGTTAATATCGGCATTCCGGACAACAGAAGATATTGCTTTGAAATTTCGGCGCCCATTCTCCGGCCTGAACCACCTGCTGCAATGATTGCAACATTTTTCATGAATAATCTCCTGCTTTGACTGATATTTTCAGTGGCGGATTACAGGGAATTGGACTTTATATAAATTAAAGGCCCGGGATTTATTCATAACCCCGGGCCTTTAATGACTCTATTCGGCAACTCTATCCGGCATGGTTCGATCTGGAATAACGTCCTTCATATTTGAAAATATCATTCTTCCTGCCGTGGTCTGAAGTACGCTTGTAACGACTACCTGAGCATTTTTTGATATATGCTTACCCCCATTATCGACAATTACCATAGTTCCATCATCAAGATAAGCTACCCCCTGGCCCATTTCCTTGCCTTCTTTAATGATCCTTACCGCCATTGCCTCGCCGGGTAAAACCAGCGGCTTTAATGCATTCGCCAGTTCATTCACATTCAGGATTTTTATGCCCTGCAACTCGGCTACCTTATTCAGGTTATAATCATTTGTAAAGATCTTGCCATTCGTCTTTTTGGCCAGAGCCACAAGCTTGGCATCTACGCTATTTATTTTAGGAAAATCGGTATCCACTATATCGATGCTTATACCATCGCTTTTCTGCATCCTGTTCAGTATATCCAGACCCCTCCGTCCCCGTGAACGTTTCATGGAATTAGAAGAATCGGCAATCTGTTGTAGCTCATCAAGTACAAAACGGGGAACTATGAGTTTTCCCTCAAGAAACCCGGTGTCACATATATCTGCTATCCTCCCATCAATAATTACGCTCGTATCTATAATTCTAAAATCAAAACTCCCTTTTTTCTCACCTTTCGTTAAAGTAAAACCTGTTAAACTAACCTCTCCGCTCTTTTTTGATCCAAGCACCAATCCAAGGTATCCCAGAACAAAAGTAAGAAGGATGTAAACATATTCCCAGGGAATCAGCTTCTGTTCTTCCAGGCCCGGAATGAACTTTAAACCATAAGCAAAGAGAAAAGCGATCAAGAGACCGATAATTGTCCCTATAACCCCTCCGAAGATGACCCTGAGAGAAAGTTTTCTTATGACCTGTTCAATCTGAATTACGAATAATGCAATTAAAAGTCCTGACACTAAGCCTATTAATGAAACCACGATACTGTGTTCCCTGTAAGCTATAAAGTAACCAGAAGCGGAACAAGCCACGATTAGCAGAAATCTCACAATAAATTGAAACATTTCTCCACCTTTCTCGAAGCTAAAATGAATTAATTTGTTAAAGAACTCAAACAATGAAGAAATTAAGCGGCAAATATTGTGGTTATCTCTTTTTCCACTTTAGTTTCTTCACAACATTGTGCTATCGATATTTCCTTAATCAACAGACTCATCGCCGTATCCATCATTTTTCTTTCGCCGAAAGACAAGTCTTTATCCACTTTTAATGTAACAAGGCTGCGCAACACCCTTGCAATTTCGTAAACCGATCCTGTTTTGATTTTTTCCCAATATTCCTTATATCGTTTATTCCATGTCTGCTTTTCGACAACAATATTTTTTTCCCTCAATATACTGTAAATATCAGGTACCTCATCTTTCGAAATTACACACCTAAGGCCAACAGAATTCGTGCCGTTTTTAGGGATCATAATTTTAGCGTTGTTACTCAAAATCTTTATTACATAGAAGTGTTGTTCTTCCCCCATTACCGTCTTGCTTACAATTCCTTCAATTATACCAACACCCTGTGCCGGATAAACAGCCAAATCTCCAATATTAAACATTTTTATCACGCACCTCTAAAATATTGTTTAGAAAAGCTATATATCATAGTTTCAATTTGTAGTCAATAAAGGCTTGCATCTCTGCGATTCAGACACTGTAGAGCCCAGATGGCGGATAGGAGTATGGTTCGGGGTGCCATGGTTACAGCACAGCATGGAAAGAGAGTGAACACGGTCTTCTGACAGAGACAAATAGCTTGATGTGTATATCGGGATGATTA
>JAUVXT010000182.1 GCA_030603465.1 Deltaproteobacteria bacterium | reverse complement strand
AAATGTCAACAAACTTCCCTTTCCCTTCATCACCCCATTGAGTACCAACTACAATTACATTAGCCATAATTTATCCCCCTAGCAGATTTCCATAATAGAACGCTGCGATCCATTAATTTGAAACATTGATTTATCCATCCTTCTTGCCGGACGCTCAAATTCTTCCATAATTATCTGTCGGTTCTTTGCGTGAGCAGTTACTACATTTCGATCTGGGTAACCGATATTACGTGTGGCAGATCCTTCAGCGCCTTCAAGACTTCCCTGGATATCAAGCTATCCGTGCTGAGTACGACAAGGGCCTTGCCATCCACAAGCTCACGACACAGGTGGAGCCTTGCGATATTTATGTCGTTATTCCCGAGAGTTAACCCGACATTTCCTATAACACCGGGTTTATCATGGTTGTACAATACAAGCATATTCCCCTCGGGGATCACATCGAGGACAAATTTGTTAACCCGTACGATCCTTGGGTCCTGTCGCCCGAAGATAGTCCCCGCCGCGTAGCCTTCTTCTTTGGCTGTTTTGACGGTGACTGAGATCATGCTTTTATAATCCGTTATCTCGCTGTGTTTCGATTCCACAATCTTGATACCGCGTTCTTTTGCAATTATCGGGGCGTTAATATAGTTCACATTCTCTTTCAGGATCGGCGTCAAAAGCCCCTTGAGAAGAGATATGGTTACCGGTGCAAGATTATACTCAAGGATCTCTCCGCCATATTCGATGGCAACCTCCTTTATCCCGCCAGACACAATCTGCGCTTCGAATTGACCAAGCTTTTCTGCCAGCGTCAGATAGGGATTAATTTTAGCGGCCATATCGGCGCTGATGGAAGGAAAGTTGACGGCATTTTTGATTTCTCCGGTGGTGAGATAGTCTACTATCTGATGCGCCACGGCTATGGCCACATTTTTCTGGGCCTCATCTGTGGACGCACCCAGGTGTGGCGTACATATGACATTGTCCAGAGCAAGCAATTTTTTATTTTTTGTGGGTTCTTCTTCAAAGACATCGAGCGCGGCGCCGGCAATCTTTCCGGAAACGAGTCCTTCATAGAGATCTTCCTCGACAATAATACCGCCCCTGGCACAGTTGATAAGGAACACACCATCTTTCATCTTTTCAATAGCAGCGGCATCGATTATACCCCTTGTTTCTTTGGTAAGCGGAGTATGGGTAGTAATAAAATCGGCTTTCCCCAAAACCTCGTCAAGCGTTGAGATAGTGATTCCCATCTTTTCCGCTACCTCAGGCGAGATGAATGGATCATAGGCAATGACGTTCATTCCCAGACCCTGGGCACGGTTTGCCACGATGGAACCCACTCTCCCTATCCCAACAATTCCCAGTGTCTTGTTGCAAACTTCGGTCCCCATATACTTCTTTTTCTCCCATTTGCCCGCTTTCATAGTAGCGGTTGCATCTGGTATCATTTTTGCGAGAGACATCATCATGGCAATCGTATGTTCACCCGTAGTGATGGTACTGCCGCCGGGAGTATTCATGATTACAACACCCCTTTTGCTCGCCGCTTCTATATCGACATTATCCAGCCCTACTCCGGCTCGTGCCACTACCTTAAGGTTGTCGGCCCTTTCTATGAGATCCTGCGTAACCTTGGTGGCGCTCCTGATTGCCAGTCCGCTATACTCCTTTATTATGCCCTTGAGCTCATCGGGAGTCAGATTTGTCATAACATCGACCTCGATTCCCGGAGCATTTTTAAATATCGCTATGGCATCTTTCGCCAAATTGTCGCTAACAAGAACTTTCTTCATGAAAATTTCTCCTTTTGTGCACTACAAATTCTTAACCTTTTCCAGATATACCCTTTCCAGACCCTCGATGGCAGCGCTTACATCGGATGGCTGAATCGTGGGACCACACCACAACCGAAACCCGGAAGGAGCGTCCCTGTATGAACCTGTGTCGTGGGCAATATTCTCTCTACTCAATTGCCCGGCGATATCCTTTATAAACTTCGACTGATCACCTTCGGTCATGGCCTTAAAGGGTTCACTCGTAACCTTTAGACACACCGATGTATTCGAACGGATTTCCTCGGATTCGGCAAGAAAGTTTATCCAGTCCGTCCGGGCAACCCACTCCTCTACAACCTTAAGATTTGCCATACTCATTCTGATCAAGCCCTTTAATCCAATATTGTCCGCCCATTTCAGCACATCGAGATAATCTTCAACACAAATCATGGATGGAGTATTAATTGTGTTTCCTTCGAAAATACCCCTGTTCAGTTTATCCCCCTTCTTGAGACGGAATATCTTCGGCATGGGCCATGGGGGATTATAAGATTCAATCCTTTCGACAGCTCCCGGACTTAGAACAAGAACTCCATGGGCCGCCTCTCCACCGAGACATTTCTGCCATGAGTAGGTAACGACATCTACCTTTGACCAATCAATTTCCATGGCGAAGGCAGCGCTCGTGGCGTCACAGAGGCTTAATCCATCCCTGTCCTCAGGGATCCAATCCCAGTCCGGCACCTTTACTCCGCTTGTTGTCCCGTTGGCTACAAAAACCACATCATTCGTCCAGTCCACTCTCTCCAGATCGGGAATTTTGCCATAGTCCGCTTTCTGAACAGTCGGGTTAAGCTTCAGTTGTTTTGCCACATCCGTAGCCCATCCCTCTCCAAAACTTTCCCATACAAGTACCGTCACGGGTCTGGGGCCGAGCACCGCCCAAAGTGCCAGCTCAAAGGCGCCTGTATCCGATCCGGGAATAATCCCGAGAAGATAATCTTCCGGCACTCCAAGTATCTTTTTGCTGTCGTTTATCGCCTTTAAAAGCTTTTCTTTCCCCGGAGCACTGCGATGGGATCTTCCGACAAGAGCATCTCTTAACATATCAAGGTTCCAGCCTGGTCTCTTACTACAGGGACCAGAACTAAAGTTTGGGTTGTTCATCATCAAGTCCTCTCATACTTCATAATAGTCCTAAGTAAACAATAGTCGTTATCAGAATTACCTTCTTTATACAAGATATTTGGTTTTATGTTGACGAAAAAATCAAATAACCATATATTGTGGTACCATCTCCCGATTAGTTGGAATTAATTAAAGCAAAATAAATGAGTAATATCCGATTTAGCAGGTGTGATTCCAAAGGGTTCAAGGGTTGAAATCAACATCCAAAGTGCTTCAATCGTTGCATAGTTCATTGAAAAAACAGTGAACTTTAAACCTATAACCGTGAACGGTTACAATATATGAAGAGTAAAAAGACAGCCTTTTTCTGCCAGCAATGCGGCCATCAATCACCAAAATGGTTGGGGAAGTGCCCCTCATGCGACGAATGGAACTCATTCATCGAAGAGGAAATAGCGGGAACCGATGCGCGCACTCCACCGGCGATCACCTTTAGAGAAAGCCCCCTGCCCATCGATTCTATTGAGGCAGATGAAAAAGATAGACTTATCATAGGTATTTCTGAGATGGATCGGGTCTTGGGCGGAGGCATTGTGCGGGGATCGGCAGTCCTCATCGGCGGTGATCCCGGCATCGGAAAATCCACCCTTCTCTTGCAGATTCTGGACAAACTTGCCGGTAAGGGATCCAGGGTGCTTTATATCTCGGGAGAAGAATCATCGAAGCAGATCAAGCTCCGTGGTGGACGCATAGGGGCCTTATCGAAGAACCTTTTTGTGCTTGTGGAGGTATCCCTGGAAAATATCCTGGGGCAGATAATGGAAATAAAGCCGGAAGTAGTGGTAGTCGATTCCATACAGACAGTCTTTTCAGAAACCCTCTCCTCGGCACCGGGGAGCGTAAGTCAGGTCAGAGAAGCATCCGAAAAACTGATCATCTTTTCAAAGAAGAGCGGAATTCCCGTATTCCTTATCGGACATGTTACCAAAGAAGGATCGATTGCCGGCCCAAAGGTACTGGAACATATGGTGGATACCGTTCTCTATTTCGAGGGAGATTCTGGTCATGCATTTCGCATCATAAGGAGTGTGAAAAACAGATACGGCCCGACAAACGAAATCGGTGTCTTTGAAATGAGTGGACAGGGTCTCACCGAAGTATCCAATCCGTCGGCCCTTTTCCTGTCGGAAAGACCTGAAAATTCCGCAGGCTCTATCGTGGTGCCAAGCATGGAAGGAACAAGGCCGATCCTCGTGGAGATCCAATCTCTGGTAAACGAAACTACCTTCGGAATACCGAGGAGAACGACGATAGGTGTCGATCACAACAGGGTCTCGCTTCTGGCCGCCGTTCTCGATAAAGTTTGCGGTTTTCATCTGGGTAATCACGATATATTCATCAACGTGGCCGGCGGAGTAAAGCTGAACGAACCGGCAATCGATCTGGGCATTATATCGGCGATGATATCTAGCTTTCTCAACAGGACAATCGTTTCAGGCACCGTTGTCTGCGGCGAGGTGGGTCTAACGGGGGAAGTGCGGGGCGTAGGACAGGTGGAATCACGGGTGAAAGAGGCTTCCCGGATGGGATTCACCCGCTGCATCATGCCGAAGAGTATCGCGCTGGATAATCTCGCGAAAATAAAGATAGATGTTGTCGGGATAAGAAATATAAGAGAATTAACTGATCACCTCTTTTGACCGGTGGCGATCCGCAAAACCCGCCCACAGGGCGGAGAGCTTCGCAAGTCCGACAGGATGTCTTGATAAATAAATCAACCGGTGTGGCCGAATCCGCCGCTGTTCCTCTCTGTTTTATCCAGATCCTCTTTCAGGTTCCACGAAACCCGGCAAATACGATTCACCATCATCTGAGCGATACGATCACCCCTCCTTATGACAAAAGGTTCCCTGCCATGGTTGATCATTATGACCTTAACCTCCCCACGGTAGTCGCCATCTATCGTCCCGGGTGAATTGAGGGCTGTTATCCCGTTTTTTATTGCAAGGCCGCTCCTTGGTCTGATCTGTGCTTCAAATCCCGGCGGCAATCCTATAATAATACCGGCAGGCACAAGTTCCCTTTCGCCAGGCAGAATAGTCTTTTCCTCTGCGACAGCAGCAAAGATATCCATACCTGACGAACCTTCTGTCATATAACGCGGAAGGGAAATATCATCATTTCCCGGCAGCCTCTTAATGGATACCTTTAACTCTTCCAACTATTGTTTATACTCCTTAAGCGCATCCTTCCTGCTCAGTCTTATCTTTCCGCCTCTATCAATCTCTATGACCTTTACAGGCACTTGATCATCACCCTCATTAAGAATATCCGTAACCTTGTTGACCCTTTCATCTGCAAGCTGTGATATATGGACAAGACCATCAGTACCCGGAAGAATCTCCACAAAGGCGCCAAAGTCGACAACCTTTTTCACGGTGCCGAGATATATCTTCCCCACTTCCGCCTCTTCCGTCAGCCATTCAACCATCGAGATGGCCCTGGAAGACGCCTCTGCATCACTGGAAGCGATGGTAACCGTT
>JAUVXT010000146.1 GCA_030603465.1 Deltaproteobacteria bacterium | reverse complement strand
GAGGGAGTGATAAACTCACATCTTGAAAAATTCGGCTGTCTCGATTGTGTGATTAATGCTGCCGCTTTGCAGGGGCCTATAGGTCCGATCTGGGACAATGATCCGAATTCCTGGCGGGAGACGATTCTGGTGAATCTGGTGGGCAGTTTTAATATATGCCGTGCGATCTTGCCGGTTATGCGCGAGAGAGATGGCGCAATTATTCTGTTTTCCGGCGGTGGCGCTGCTTATGCCCGTCCTCATTTTTCCGCATACGGGGCAAGCAAGACCGGTGTCTTGAGATTGGTGGAGACTGTTGGTAAGGAGATAGGGGCGAGTGGGGGAATAGGTGTGAGGGGTGAGGTGAAAAGAGTGAAAATTTATGCGGTGGCGCCGGGGGCTGTCAAGACGCGGATGACGGATGAGGTAATTGCCGATAAAACCAGCGCCGGCCGGAGAGCCTACGAGGAAGCTGTAAACACTAAAGAAGATGGGGGAACGTCCCCGGAAAAGGCTGCTGAGTTGTGCCTTTTCCTTGCCGAGGAAAGACCCGCGTGTTTATCCGGGAGGCTGATTCATGTCAACGAACCATACAGGAAATACGTGAGGGACTTTGAAGGAAAAGAAATGGGCGATCGGGGGTTGTTGAGGAGGGGGAATTACGAATGAGGGGGACTGGTGTAAGAGTAAGAAAGTGTTTGGAATATCGATTTTTACTGTATGGAAAGTGATGAATGGCGGATCCGATGGTATTGCGTGAAACATTGAGGACAGTATCAATAATAATAAGAAATTTGTTTCTGGGTAGTAGCTTTCTCTCTCTCTCTCTCTCTCTCTCTCTCTCTCTCTCCATCCAAGGAAAATGATAGGATATATTAATGAAAGTTTGTTTTTGTATAAAACCCTTAATTCAAAACGTGGTATCTTACAGAAGAATGTTTTTGAAGTATTACACACGGAAAACACAGCATCCATTAAACTGGGTAATTTGAAATTCGGCGGAAACTGGTTCTTGTCTTCTGCGTCTTATGCAGTAGATATAGTAAGTCTTTGCTTAATTTGTCAGATAATCAAACCTAATCATATCTTTGAAATTGGCACATTAACTGGTTATACTTCCTTTCATTTTGCCCTGAATACTCCTCCTGATACACGTGTTTACGCACTTGATTTGCCTAAAGATAAGAGCGTCGAACCAATACTTAAAACAACGATTACAGATGATGCGCACATAAAAGCGTCGGGCAAGTCAGCCGAATATTGTTTTGAAGGCACAGTGGTGGAAGCAAAAATTCAGCTTCTGTTCGGGGATAGTGGGAATTTCGATTTTTCTCCTTTTTACAATATGATTGACTTCTTTTTTATAGACGGTTCTCATTCGTATGATTATGTTCGTTCTGACACACTTAATGCGATTAAATGTTGTCATCCCGGCAGTGTTATTGCGTGGCACGATTTTGGTCGGGTTGGTGTCAATGGTGTAACAAAGTGGCTTCGAGAATTGTCAAAAGAGTATGAAATCTTTTCAGTTCCCGGCAGTTCAATTGCTTTTATGGTGATTCCGGATTGAAAACGTGTAGTGAGCCCAAGTAATACTGTGATTTTGGAAAGGATAATAAAACTTGAAAATTTTTCGAGTCGGCGTAGTCGGTTGTGGTTTAATTGGGAGAAAACGTGCCGGTGTTGTGAGGTTGGACCCAGGATGTTGTTTATCCTGTGCGGCGGATGTTGCGGTATTTAATGCGGCGGCCCTTATTAAGGAATTCGGAAATGGGAAGGCCTACCACGACTGGCGAGAGATGTTGGATAAAGAGAATCTTGATATTGTCGTAGCCGCTACTCCAAATAAATTCCTGAAGAAAATAGTTTTGTGGGCCGCGCAGCGGAATATTCATGTCCTGTGCGAGAAACCCCTGGGAAGAAATGTCGGGGAATCCGTGCGGATGGTTGCTGTTGCCAATGAAAATGAAGTCGTTTTGAAAACTGGATTTAACCATCGCCATCATCCCGCTATCTGGAAGGCCCGCGAGCTTGTGGAAGATGGCGCCATCGGAGATATCTACTTCATCCGCTGTATATATGGCCACGGAGGCCGGCCCGGCTACGAGAAAGAGTGGCGTGCCAGCAGAGAAATATGTGGGGGCGGCGAGCTGCTTGATCAAGGCGTGCATGTTGTAGACCTCTTTCGCTGGTTTATGGGTGATTTTGAAGATGCCTTTGGTTATACGCCCACCTACTACTGGAATATGGATGTCGAAGATAATGCCTTTGCATGTTTCAAAACCGCCGGGGGCAAGATGGCAACCATGCATACAAGCTGGATCCAGTGGAAAAACCGCTTTGTCTTTGAGATTTTTGGCGAAGCGGGATACCTGATTATTGATGGGCTTGGCGGAAGTTACGGGGTGGAGAAGTTGACTGTGGGTCTGCGGCGTAAGGAGTCAGGGGCTAAGAGTAAGGAGTTAGGAGTTAAGTACAAAGGCGGGGTGCCGGATGAGGAGACGATTGTTTTTGATGGGCCGGATATTTCCTGGGAACAAGAGTGGAAAGAATTCACGTCAGCAATAAGAGAGGGAAGAGAACCGCTTGGAAGTGGGAAGGATGGGCTTGAGGCGAACAGAATGATTGCGGCTGTTTATCAGTCAGCCGCGGAGAACAGGCCGGTGAAGATGAATGAGGTGTGAGGGACGTGTAACAAAGGCCATGATATTAGCGGCAGGTAGGGGAACGCGCTTGCGTCCCTTGACGGATGATCTTCCCAAATGTTTAATGCCTCTGGCTGGCAGGCCACTGATCGATTGGACTTTGCATTGGTTACATTCTTGCGGTGTTAGTGTATGTATAATTAATCTCCACTATATGTCCGATGTTGTTCAGGCTTATGTTGGCGATGGGTCGCAGTATGATTTGAAGATTCATTATTCTTATGAGCCCCAACTGTTGGGTACTGCGGGGGCTGTGAAAAAAGTGGCCGATTTTTTTTGTGACGGCCCATTTTATGTGATCTATTCAGATAACTTCAGTTTATGGGAATTAAGAAATTTGAAACAAGCTTATGATACTATGTTGTCAGCCGACAGTAGCGTTGGCGCTGAAGTAGCGGCAGTGATTTCCGTTCATTGGAGAGAGGATGTGACTTCAAGTGGTATAGTTGAGATTACTGAGGACAATCGAGTAGCTCGATATGTAGAGAAGCCCCCAAAAGAAGACGTTACCAGTAACTATGTCAATGCCGGATTTTATTATCTGAACCCGAAAGTTCTCGCTTATATTCCTGACGGCCGGTTTTTTGATTTCAGCCATCATGTATTTCCTGCAATGATTGAAAATGGCGAGAGAATTTATGCCGTAAAGATGGATATGCCCATTATTGGCATAGATACGCTAAATGCCTATAAAAGGGCGGATGAATTGGCAAAGCAATATAAAAATAATCGACGGTGAAGTGTCGGGATCAGGATTTATGAAGGTTTCAATAACAGGGGTATGTGCCGTCAGCAAACTTGCGGCAAAATATTTTGCCGATGCCTATCAACGTTTTACAGATATGAAATAACCGCTTTGCGATATTTTTGTGTTTACTGCCCTGTTCAGGATTGCCGGCATACGATTCCTCCGGTCATGAGTACCTTTACCAATAAACTATCCCGTCACGATTGTAGCCGAATGCGGCAAGTTTATTACAGTCGCCTTTCAGATAACTGCTCGTTACATCGTATAAAAAGAAAGCCGGCCTTGTGTCGGAATGTAGCTTTTAAAAAGAGTCCATTCCAAATCATCAGAGACTGTTTCTCACAAAGCCAATCCAGATTTCCATAAAAATCATCTTCATTAAAGAATTTTAGTCCTACAATATCGCAGACAGCATGGCTGCCTGCGAGGCGTACCACCACAATACCCTGTATTTCCAGAAGATATCGCTAATTTGTACCTGGAAACATCCGTTATAAGAAATGGATTATACTTATGTTGTATATCAAACAATACATTAACGAACTTCATCAGGTTGCAAATGGATTGAATGTCGATGCGATCGAGCGCATGGTTCAATTATTGACAGATTTACGGGAAAGTGGAGGCCGGCTATTTTTTCTGGGTGTGGGTGGTGGCGCCGGCAATGCCACTCATGCAGTAAATGACTTTCGTAAAATCTGTGGAATAGAGAGTTATACGCCTATAGATAACGTTTCAGAACTGAGTGCCAGGATTAATGATGATGGTTGGGACAGCGCCTTTGCAAGATGGCTCAAGGGCAGCCGTCTTGGCGAAAAAGATGGGATTTTTGTGTTTTCCGTTGGTGGTGGGAATGCGGAAAAAAACGTAAGTGTCAATCTAATTAGCGCTCTAAAATATGCTAAAGAAGTTGGCGCTAAAATCTTCGGAATTGTGGGACGCGATGGAGGCTTTACGGCAAAAGTTGCCGATGCCTGTGTGATTATTCCAACTGTCAATCCTGAAACGGTTACCCCTCATACAGAAGCATTTCAAGCAGTGGTCTGGCATCTAATCATTTCACATTCTAAAATGAAAGTTAGTGAGATGAAGTGGGAGAGCGTGAAGTGAAAAGTCGAGCCGTTTTTCTTGACCGTGACGGGGTCATTAATCACGCTATTATACGAGATTGCAAAGCCTTTTCTCCCCGTACCAGGGAAGAATTCGTAATGGTTACGGATGCTGCTGGCGCTATAGGGTCTTTGAAAAATAAGGGGTTCCGGGTAATTGTTGTAACAAATCAACCTGACATCGCCTGCGGCAAGCTGTCTCAGGCTGATCTTGACTGGATGACTGAAAAAATTATGCGGGAAACAGCGGTTGACGAAGTTATAGTATGTCCTCATGACGATAGCGATGGTTGCGGTTGCCGAAAGCCTTTGCCTGGAATGATTTTAGCTGGAGCGCAAGAGTGGGAGATAGATTTGGAGAATTCATACATGATTGGTGACGGCTGGAAAGATATGGAAGCGGGAAAGAGTGCGGGCTGCAAATGTATTTTGATTGACGCCGGGTATAATCGGGATGTCGCGTGTGACATTCGTGTTGATGAATTATATGAAGCAGTGGAATTAACAATCAATAGCTGACGGGGGGATAAGGCATGTCGATTTTTTTGGATACTGGGAAGATTAGTGAAGTTGAGCGATTTATGGAGATGGGAATAATCCGTGGCGTGACAACGAATCCGACCATTCTTCTCAAGGACGGGGTTACTGGAGGGATGGCGGGTGTCAGGAAACAATCAATTCAAATTGCTAAAATGATTGAGCCATACCCTTTATCTGTGGAGGTTACCAATAATGATCCCAGAGGTATGCTTGATCAGGCGAGAGAATTTGCGCAATGGGCTGAAAATATTGTTGTCAAGATTACTATCCATGGTCCCGAGGGTGAGCTGGAAAATCTGGAGGTAGTTCATCGGCTGGAGACTGAATACGATGTTCGCATCAATGTTACCGCTATGATGAGCGCTCAACAATGCTTTCTGGCAGCTCTCGCGGGCGCTTCGTATGTGTCTATCTTTGGCGGTCGCGTGAATAACATGGGATACAATGTCTGCGATGAAATCATAAAGCTGCGCAATGTCCTGGATCAATTTGAATTGAAGTCGAAAATCATTGTTGCCTCGACACGTGAAATCTTGAACGTAATAGAATGGCTTGAAGCCGGAGGTCATATTGTCACAGTTCTCCCCGCCCTGCTGGAAGGCATGGTGGTCCATCCATACAGCAAAGAAACTGTCAAGATGTTCCTTGATGACGCAGCAAGACTTTAGGCCGATATTTCGCTAATTGTGCGAAGCAACGATATGCAGAAGATCGAAGACGTGCATATGATAGTGGTACATATGCTGATGCAGGTACTGCAATGATAATTATTGAAGAGGAAGAGAAGCGAAAACGTGAATCCCGGCTCCAGCAGGCCCGGAAGCTGGAAGCCATAGGTACTTTAGCCGGCGGTATCGCCCATGACTTCAACAATATACTCATGGGTATTCAGGGAAATGCTTCTCTCGTGCTTTCAGACACGGACTCCGACCATCATCATTTTAAAAGGCTAAGGAATATTGAGCAGCTTGTTCAGAATGGAGCGGAGCTTACCGGGCAATTACTGGGTTTTGCCGGAAGAGGGAGATATGAGCCCAAACCAACTGATCTAAACGAACTTATCAGGAAAAGTTCAGGCATGTTTGGCCATACCGAAAAGGAGATCAAGATTCACAGGAAATACCAGGGATACATCTGGACTGTAGAGGTGGATCAGGAGCAGATAGAGCGGGTACTGTTAAACCTCTATGTCAATGCCTGGCAGGCCATATCTGCCTGCGCCGATGGCCCGGCAAGCAGGTCCGGTAGCGGTGAGCTGTATCTACAAACGGAGAATATCACACTGGATGAGAACTGTGTAAAACCCTATGACGTCGATCCGGGTAACTATGTGAAGATGTCAGTTACAGACACCGGGGTGGGTATGGATGAGACAACACAGCAGAGGATATTTGATCCGTACTTTACCACCAGAGAGATGGGCAGGGGTACAGGGTTAGGCCTGGCATCCGCATATGGCATCATAAGGAATCATGGTGGCTTTATCAATGTTTACAGTGAAGAGGGTGTGGGTACCACTTTTAATATCTACCTGCCGGAAAGAGTCATGGGAGAAAAGGAATTAGCTGAAGATATATTAAAAGGGTCTGAAACTGTGCTTTTAGTAGATGATGCGGATATAATTATAGATGTTGGCAGGGAGAT